>NZ_DASYZI010000084.1:0-1857 GCF_035946395.1 Actinocrinis sp. | reverse complement strand
GGACCGACCGGTCTACTTCGTCCGGCAGGTTGTTCCGAGGTAAATAAGGAGAGCCATGACGGAAATCGTGGAGCAGGAAGCCGACTTGTTGGCGATGGCGAGCCTGGTCACTCCCATGACCGTGCGCATGGCCGCCACATTGCGGCTGGCCGACCATCTCACGCCGGAGCCGAGAACCGCACAGGAGTTGGCCAGCCTCGTCGGGGCCAATGTGGACATACTGGACCGCCTTCTGCGGCATCTTTGCTCTATCGGCGTGCTTTACAGCGATAGTTTGGGCGTTTATCGGCTTACCCCCCGAGGTGAGCCGCTGCGGGAAGGCCATCCCAGCCAGCTACGTGCGAGACTGACCGTCGAGGGCGCGGAGGGCAGGGCTGACCTATGCCTCACGCACCTGCTGCACACGGTGTGCACCGGGAAGCCGGCGTTTCCCGAGCAGTATGGCCAGCCCTTCTGGGATGACCTGTCAACTCATGAGGCGGTCGCAGAGTCGTTCCATCGACGCATGGCAACGGCCATTGGCTCCGCTGCGCCAGCGATCGTCGCCGCCTACAACTGGGGCAGCCTCGGTCACGTCGTCGATGTCGGCGGCGGTAGCGGCGCGCTGCTTATCGCGATGCTCCGGAAGTACCCAGACCTGCGTGGCACCGTCGTCGACTTGCCCCCCGTCGCCGACCTCGCGCGACAAGCCTTTGCAGAAGCCGGGCTCGCTGGTCAGGCTACTGCCATGGCGGGCAGCTTCTTTGACCCGCTGCCTGCCGACGCCGGGGGTTATGTGCTGTCGGCGGTCATCCACAACTGGGATGATGATCAGGCCCGTGCCATCCTGAGGCGCTGCTCCGAGGCGACCGGAGACGATGGCAGGGTGTTCGTCATTGAGAAGATCGGGTCGGATGGCGGTTCGCTCAGCACGGAGACCGACTTGCGGATGGCTGCCTACTTCGGAGCGCGAGAGCGCAATCTCGCGGAGATCCGGCGGCTGGCTAGCTCCGCGCAACTCGACGTAACGGGGATTCACGCGGCAGACGGCTGTGTCGTGGTCGAGATGGTGAGTGGCCGATGAGCAGGCATACGCTCAACGCAAGACGAAATGGCAGCGAACCGCCCCGCTGTGCTAACACTGCGTCTCATATGGTCGTGGTCTGTCTGCGGCATACTCAGGGTCCGTGGATGATGCCCTCGCCAAGCGGTTGGTGCCGGACGAGTTCTGGGTGATCATGGAGCCGCTGGTGCCATCGTTTGCGGTGCGTGTGCAGGGCGGCGGGCGGGCGCCGGCTGATCCGCGTGCGGGCGCCGAAGCGAGGTCGCCGGTCTCATGGTGCTCGACGTGCAGGACGACCCGAACGGCTTTGGTGGTCGAGGTGCGGGTATCCAAGACGAAGCCGCGCACGGTCGCCGTCCCGTACGGATCGAATCCGTTGACGTGCCCGGTGCGTGCGTGGCACGCGTGGGCCGCAGCGGCCGGGCTTGGCGATTCGGACGGCCCGACGTTCCCCCGCATCGACCGGCACGGCCGACTGCTCGGGGGCCTGTCTGGGCAGGCAGCCGGGGATGTCGTGACGCGCGCCGCCGACCGGGCCGGGATCAAGGGCGGCTGGCGTTCGGTGGCTTCTGGCCATTCACTGTCGATTGTCGGCACGGCTGGGTACGGTGGGGCGCATGAGCGCACCCACCATGGACCGGCCCGACACCGACAACGGCGATGCGCACCCTGGTCCCGCAGAGGTGCTCGCGGCGCTCGCGGAGTTCTCCACGCCCGAAACGCTCACAATGATCGACCGCGAGGTGGATGAGGCGTACCGGGCGAGCCTGGAGCAAGGCGACCCGGCGCCGCTGCGCAAGGTGCTGGAGCACTGG
>NZ_DASYZI010000083.1:0-3656 GCF_035946395.1 Actinocrinis sp. | reverse complement strand
ATCGCCGCCCGTGAGGCCCAGCGCGACCTGCGCGCCGCGGTCGCCTCGATCTCCATGTGGGAGCGGCAGACCGGACGGCTGCGGGTGCTGGCCAATCACGGCAAGCTCGCCGCCGGCGAGTCGGCCTTCCCGAAGGAGGAGTCCTACCCGGTCTCCGACTTCCCCGAGATCCTGCTGAGCGAGGACGACCTCGGGCCGTGGATCCAGGTCGCCGACGACGAGTACGGCGACCCCAAACGGGTCTCCATGCTGCGCCGCCGCGGCCGGCACTCCGCGCTGATCGCCCCGATCGTGTACAACGGCCGCGCGTGGGGCGAGCTGTTCGCGGCGCGCACCTCCGACCAGCCGGTCTACGACCGCGAGGACGTGGACTTCGCCGCCGCGCTCACCGCGCAGATAGCCGCCGGACTGGCCAAGGCGGACCACGTCCGCCAGATCGAGCGGCTCGCGTACACCGACCAGCTCACCGGCCTGGCCAACCGCCGCTCCTTCGACGCGCGCCTCGACGCGGCGATCGACCGGCACGCCAGCGACGGGACAGTGGTCTCGCTCATTGTCTGTGACGTCAACGGCCTGAAGCGGATGAACGACGGTCACGGCCACGATCACGGCGACGCGCTGCTCGTGCAGTTGGCCGGCGTCATGTCGGCCGCAGCCGCACTGCTGCCCGGCTCACTGGCCGCGCGGCTAGGCGGCGACGAGTTCTGCGTCCTGATCGAGGGATACGGCGCCGACGACGCGGTACGCGTTGCTGAGGAGCTGTGCAACCTGGCGCTGACCGTGCGCGGCGGTGAGGGCGTCGCATGCGGCGTCGCGTCCACCGGCGACCGGATAGGCGACGTCATCACGCGTGACCGGCTCTTCCGTCTGGCCGACGCGGCGCAGTACCGCGCCAAGCGGTCGCGTTCCCTGCACCCGGTCGTCGCCGGTCGCGGACAGCCGCCGGACGCCGCGATCTTCACGATGCCGACCGCCCGCACCGCGCCGCCGATCCCCGGTGGTCTCGTGCCGGATCGCCGCGCGTATCGAGGTCGCAGCGGATTGGCTATCGAGTCCCTGCTCACCGAAGCGTTCTCCGCCCTCGACGAGGAGGCGCACCGCACCACGTCCGCCGTCCCGACGGTGGACCGCGTCGAGGTGATCGCGGATGTCGTCGCGCGTGGCCTTGACGCAGCGTCTTGGTACATCTACCGCAAGCCGGGTAAATCGGAGCCGCTCGGCGTCGTGCGGTATTCGGTGTACCGGACGCCCGCGGAGCCGGGTTCAGTCGATGACGGCTTACTCGCGCTGACGCAGCAGCCGGTCGGGCCGGAGCACTTCACGGGCATCGAGGACGTGCTGCTCGGCGGTGGCGAGTTCATCGAACTGAGTGACAGCGGATCCGGCGGGGGACCCGACGGCGTGCCGGGCAACGGCCACTCGGAGACTCTGCCGCCGGGAGCGGCCAAGCTCGCGGCTGCTGGATACACCGGAGCGCTCACCATCGGATCCGGCGCCCCGGACCGCTCACAGTGGATGGTCGCCGTGCTGCTGGACTCGATCTCCAAGCAACCGAGCCCTGCTGTGCCACTGCTGCGTGCCCTACTCGCCGCCGCCTTGCTGCGCTAGCGCGTAGATCGCATCCAGCGCACGGTTGGTGCCACGTGGTTGTGTCGCGTGCTGCGCTGGGTTGCTTAATGCGGTGGTTGCTTAATGCTCCGCGATATCGAACGGGAGCGTCAGGGTACGCAGCAGGTCGGCCAACGTCGTGAGCCGATCCGCCGGGAGCGCCGCGAGCAGTTCGCGCTCGTTCTTCAGCAGTCCGGCCAGCGCGGCGTCTGCCAACTCGCGGCCGGCCGTCGTCAGCCGCACCAGCACGCCGCGCCGGTCCGCCGGATCCGGGCCGCGCACGACGAGTTCCTTGGCCGCGAGCCGATCGATCCGGTTGGTCATGGTGCCGGAGGTGACCAAGGTCTGCGTGAGCAACTGGCCCGGAGAGAGCTGGTACGGCTCGCCGGTCCGGCGCAGTGCGGACAGCACGTCGAACTCCCAGGGTTCGAGTCCGTGCTCGGCGAAGGCCGTACGCCGCGCCCGGTCGAGGTGCCGGGCCAGCCGGGTGACCCGGCTGAGCACTTCGAGCGGCTGGACGTCCAGGTCGGGACGCTCCCGGCGCCACGCGGCGACCAGGCGGTCGACCTCGTCCCGCGCAGCTTCAGTCATCCTCGGTCTCCGCCTTCCCCTCTGCCCGGCCCCATTGCTTCTGGGCCGCGCTGTGTCCAAGACACATCGTTAAGACACACCGTGCCCAAGACGCACCGTGTCCAGGTCACCGCGTGTCCGGCCCTCGGCCTGCTGAGCCCACCGTGATCAGTCTATCAAGACACTTGACGCCAAGCATCTTGATGTCAAGATAATCTGCTGCGAGGATCTCCCGGTATCTTGATATCGAGATAATTGGAGGCGCCATGCAGACCCAGTCCACCACCTGGGATCCGGAGCGCTATCTGCGGTTCGCGCAGCAGCGTGCCCGCCCCTTCGCGGACCTGCTTGCCCGCATCCCCGCCGAGCGCCCGGTGCGCGTCGTCGATCTCGGCTGCGGCCCCGGCAACGCCACCGCGCTGCTCGCCGAGCGGTGGCCGGAGGCCGACGTGCTCGGGCTGGACAGTTCGGCCGAGATGATCGCGGCGGCGCAGGCCAAGCAGATCGCGGGACGGCTCCGGTTCGAGCGCGCGGACCTGCGCGACTGGCGCGCTGCGCCGCCGGTGGACGTGCTGATCACGAACGCCACGCTGCAATGGGTTCCAGGACATCTGGACTTGCTGCCGACCCTGCTCGGCCACGTCGCTCCCGGCGGCTGGTTCGCCATGGGCGTCCCCGGGAACTTCGGCGCGCCCTCGCACACGCTGCTGGGCGACTTGCAGCGGGACAGCCGCTGGTCGGACCGGTTCACCGGGGCGCACTTCCGGCCGTCCTCGCACGAGCCCGCCGACTATCTGCGTGCGCTGACCGCGGCCGGCGGTGAGGCGGAGGCATGGGAGACGACGTACTACTACGTGCTGCCCGGCGTGAACGGCGTCCTCGACTTCGTCTCCTCGACCGCGCTGCGCCCCGTCCTCACCGAACTCGGCGGACCAGGCACCCTCTTCGAACTCGACCGACGCGTACCGGCAGACGAGCCTACAGCTGCCCACAAGGCCACGGCCGAGTTCGAAGAATCATCAGATACCGACGCCGCACGCGACTTCGTGAACGCATACGCGGACGCGTTGCGCGTCGCGTATCCACCTGAACTGTTCGACGGACGTACCGTCCAAGTGCTGCCCTATCGCCGAGTGTTCGCTGTCGCGCGTATCCCTGCGTAGTGCCCGTCCTGGGTCAGCGCTGCGGCGCCTCAGCGCGTCTCGCCGCGCTTACGTGTCAACAGGCGCGGATTGTGTTCCAGCCCGGACAGCCCGTTCCACGACAGGTTCACCAGGTGCGCCACCACCTCGTCCTTGGTCGGGTGGCGTTCGTCCAACCACCACTGGCCGGTGAGGGCCACCATCCCGACCAGCATCTGCGAGTACATCGCGCCGAACGCGGGGTCGTAGCCGCGGCTGGAGAACTCCACACCCAGGATGTGCTCCACCCGGGTGGCGATATCGCTGATCAGCGATGCGAAGTTGCCGGTCGAGGCG
>NZ_DASYZI010000082.1:0-2823 GCF_035946395.1 Actinocrinis sp. | reverse complement strand
ACTGAGCTCGGCGTTCACAACGTTCGTCATCAGAGGCTCGCCGCCTGTCCGTCGCTCCACACCGTGATCGGAGTCAGCCCGCCGTTGCGGTACAGGCCGAACAGCGGCGCCGGGTGCCCGCCGCCCGAAGCCAGCAGGCCGTGGCGGACCAGGTCGGCGCGGTTCGGGTCCACCCCGTCGGCCTGCGCGAGCAGCGGAACCCGGCCGCCGCCCTTGACGTCAGCGATCTGCCACCGCTCCGGCCGGTCGCCGACCAGCGGCACCGCGCTGTCCACAACGACCGGGACGGCTGTCGTCCACGGATCTGCCGCGAGCGCCGCGGCGAAGGCCGCCGCAGCATCGTCCAGCGTGCCGCCCTGCGGCACGGCGGCCATCCCCGGATCGGCCGACAGTTCCCGCTGCCGCACCACGACGGCTCGCAGCGGCGCCGCGTCCGGGGCGAAGGCCAGCTCCGCGTCCAGCACCGCGCCGGCCGGCAGGGCGAGCGCGAAGCCCTGTCCGGGCGGGGCGAAGGCGAGCAGCATGGCCGGGCGCCCGCTGCCGAGCGCCTGGAGCCAGATCCGGCGCTCGCCGAGCTTGTCCGTGGCCAGATCCCGGCTGCCGAGCACCAGCCAGCGGTCGTCGACGTGCTCGCCGGCCGCGGCGATCTCCCCGGCGGTCATGCTCAACCCGACCCGGCGGCGCACCGTGGCGGCCAGCGGGGCGGGCAGCGCGTCGCGGTGGCGCCAGCCCTGGATCAGCAGGTGCAGCAGGGACAACTCGGTCAGCGTGCGCTCCGGCCAGTCCTCGGCTGTGGAAAGGCACACGGTCAGACCCTTGACACGCCCGGCCACGCCGGGGGCCTGCGCGTCCACCAGCCGCCGGGCCAGGTCGTCGATCGGCCGGTAACCGCCCGCCCGCAGGCCGGTCAGCCCCGAGCGCAGCTGGTCGCGTAGCCAGAGCTCCAGGTCGTCGAGCCCTGCGTCGATCCGCTCGATCCGCTGCGCGGCGCGGCGCGCCGCGGCCTGGTTCGCCTTGTCGACCGCCGTGGAGTCCCCTGCAAGATCATCCGCGGCCGCGGCCCGTTCCGTCTGCGCGGCCTTGCGCGCCTCGCCGCGTTCGGCGCGCTCACGCCGTGAAGTCAGCCATTCGTCGACGCGCGGCGGCACGGCGTCGGCCCCGACCTCCTGCACCGTGCCCGCGGACCAGAGCAGCAGGAGGCCGAGCGCGTGCTTGCACGGGAACTTGCGCGACGGGCAGGTGCACGCGTACGCGGGCTGGCCCTGGTCCGCGGGAAGCTCGACAGTGACCTGATACGGCTTAGCCCCGCTGCCCCGGCAGTCGCCCCACACCAGACCGGCCTCGCCCCGCGCCCCGCTCCCGGTCCACGGCCCGGGCACGGCGAGCTTGCGGCCCGCCGTCTGCGACGCCGCGTCCGGTGCGAGCGCTTGGACCCGCTGCGCCGACCAGCGCGCGGGCTCGGTGGGGTTGATCACTGCTGCCATGAGCGAGACATTATTCGATCGCGCCGACAGAAGTCGGATCCATTGCGCAGCCCCGCGCAGCGTGACAACGGATAGACTTCCGGCAGGTAGGAGGCAAGGGCGGCGAGCGTGGGCCTCGAAATCGAAATCGAGTACGACGACACCCCGGACGGCGTGTGGGCCCCGGCGAGCGAGCCGCCGTTGCCGTCGCACAGCCGGCTGTCCCGGCCCCGGCTCACGGGGCCGCCGGTCGGCCACGCGCTCAGCGTCCACTTCGGCATCGCCCTCACAACTCTAGTCCTGGGCGCGGCCTCCACAGCAGGTCTCCTCACCGGCAGAACGGCGGCGCACGACCGCACGACCGTCCTGCTCCATCTCGCCCCGGTCGCCGCGTTCGTCGTGCAGGCGCTGCCCGCGCCGCCGGCGACGCAGAACGCCGCCGACCTGCTCGCGACACCGTGGACGAACACCTTCGACCAGGACATGACCCTCTCCGTGATCAACGACGGCCCCGATCCGGTCACCGTGCTCGGCGCGACGATCAGCGCCATGGACTTCCAACCCGCCGCGCTGACTCCCGCGAGCACGGCGCCGACGGCCCCCGGTGACGTCAGTCTGCTGCGAGGCCGGGCCCACTTCGTCTGCGGGGACTACCCACAACCCGACGCGAGCGCCACGATCGCGAACTTGAGCACCCGCACCGCCGACGGCCAGGCACACCGGGAAACACTGATGGTCGACCGCTTCAGCGAGATCGCGGAGCAAGCGGTCTGCGCACGGATGCCCGGCCCCCAGATCGTGCGCGCGGTGACAGTCACGCCGTCGCGCACGCCGGGTACGTACACGGTCACGGTCACCGCCACCGACCGCGCGGCCTTCCCGCTGCGGATGGCCCTGCTGCAAGCCGCCGTGGAGAACTGGGAAAGCGGCGGCGGGCTGCAAGTCGCGACCCGTGACGACGTCCTCATCCCGCCGCACGGCACCGGAAGCATCGCGATCTCGGTGAGCGTCGACGACTGCGCGGCGGCGGGGGGAGCCGCCTCGGGCGCCTTCTTGTACGACACGCTCGGCTTCAGCGACGGCCGCGATGCCGCGGGTTATCCACAGGCACGGCTGATCCAGCAGACGGTCGCCATCGCGGACCCGAACGCGATCATGACGTATTGCCTGGCCAAGAGCGCCAAAAGCGACGGGCTGTAGACATGGCCGACGTCATGGAGCTCATCCGCCGCCGCAGCGGGACCGTGGCCGCCGCGTCAGCCATCGTCGGCTTCGCGCTCGGTGTGCTCGGGGCGTACCAGATCGCGCACGCGCAGCCCGCCCCGCGGATACTCCTGCGCCAGGCCACTGAGGGCGACCA
>NZ_DASYZI010000081.1:0-2623 GCF_035946395.1 Actinocrinis sp. | reverse complement strand
CTTGACGCGTGCGCAGCTGCGACACGTGCCGAGTGGACCGTGCAGAGCGATCAGCGGACGGTTTTCCACAGCCTGGGGATAACCGGCGCCCGACCCGCGCTCTCGCTGGCGTCGAGTGACCCACGCGGCTACCTGCGTGCGCTGGCTCAGGCATCCGCTGCCGCCGAGCTCACCGACGCGGATGGCCTTGGCGGCTTCGGATGGCTGGCGCAGGGCATCTCGGCGCCGATGCCGCCGTCACTCGCTCAGATCACGCGCCGTCAGTCAACCGGTCACGCATAGTCGGTCAACCGCGCGATGGTGAAGCCCCACCCCTGGATGTGCTTGAACGGTTCCCCATCATGTCGATCATCACTGCGCTGCCAAGGAAGCGGTGTCGAGAACGGTTGTCTGGATACGTCGGCGGTGCGGCCGCTCTTAGTCTGCTGATCCCCGAGAGTGAGAGACTTACCAGTCATGGGACAGCTTGTGGAGCGCACGGCGGGGATAGGCGCCGGACTGGCGACTGAGGACATGATCCTCAACATCGGTCCGCAACATCCGTCGACCCACGGCGTGCTCCGGCTGCGCCTCGTGCTGGACGGCGAGCGGATCGTCTCGGCCGAGCCGATCATCGGCTACATGCACCGGGGCGCGGAGAAGCTGTTCGAGGTTCGCGACTACCGGCAGATCGTGGTGCTCGCCAACCGGCACGACTGGCTCTCCGCGTTCTGCAACGAGCTCGGCGTGGTCCTGGCTGCGGAGCGGATGCTGGGCATGGAGCTGCCGGTGCGCGCGGCGTGGGCGCGCACGATGCTCGCCGAGCTGAACCGGGTGCTCAGCCACCTGATGTTCCTCGGCTCGTACCCGCTGGAGCTGGGTGCGATCACCCCGATCTTCTACGCCTTCCGGGAACGGGAGGACTTGCAGCGGGTGATGGAGGAGATCTCCGGCGGCCGGATGCACTTCATGTTCAACCGGGTCGGCGGGCTCAAGGAGGACCTGCCCGCAGGCTGGCTGGACCGGGCCCGGCGCACCATCCACGCGGTGCGCAGGCGGCTTGCGGACATCGAGAACCTGATCCATGGCAACGAGATCTTCCGGGCACGCACCGAGGGCGTCGGCGTGATCACGCCGGAGCAGGTGGCCTCCTACGGCCTGTCCGGGCCGATCGCGCGGGCCGCCGGCGTGGACTTCGACCTGCGCCGCGACGACCCGTACCTGGCGTACGGCGAGCTCGGCGACGTGCTGCGCGTCGTCACCCGGCGGACCGGGGACTGCTTCAGCCGGTTCGACTGCCTGCTCGAACAGACCAAGGTGTCGCTCGATCTGGCCGAGGCCTGCGCGGACCGGCTCGCCGTACTGCCGCAGGGCCCGATCAACCTGCGGCTGCCGAAGGTGCTCAAGGTGCCCGAAGGCGAGATCTACACCTGGACCGAGAACCCGCTCGGCATCAACGGGTACTACCTCGTGTCACGCGGCGAGAAGACGCCCTGGCGGCTGAAGCTGCGCTCGGCCTCGTTCAACAACGTCCAGGTGCTCCGCGAGCTGCTGCCGGGGCATCTCGTCGCGGACATGGTGGCGATCCTCGGCTCGACGTTCTTCGTGGTCGGAGACATCGACAAGTAACGCCGATCAGGCCATTCGCCTGATCTCTCGCACGGAGAACTCGACGGTCTCGTCGTACGCGGTCAGGTCGAGGATGTCATCGGAAGCGACCGTGCCTATCACCGGGGCCATCGCGAGCGCGGCGTCCGACACAGGGACCGCCGCCGCAGCCAGATGATCGATGAACGGCCGATAAAGCCGGTCGGTCTCGCCGGTGAGCGAGTCCGTATCGTCCTCACTGCGTCCCTCCACGACCTGCCAGCCGCGACGCTGTGCCGCCGTCGACCCGGACGCCGTCGACCCGGACAGTGCCGGTCCAGACAGGGACGGTGCGACAGGCTCGGCCGCGCTCGATCCGCTGTCGGTGGGCCGAGCAGGGCGAGCAGCTGTCTGCGGCTCCTCGACAGGCGCCTGCTTGCCCGGCACGCCGGTCTCCCGCGCCTTCGCGGCGCTCTTCCTACCGTCGAGCGGCTGTTCGAGGGTCAACGTCACGGGCGACTTGTTCGTCGGCCAGCCGGTCGCACCGGTGAACGCGTCCAACTCCCGTTCGGCGGCGCGACGCGCGGTGCGTTCCCGCTCCAGCAGTTCGCGCGCGCGGAAGAGCTGATCCTGGATCAGGATCGAGTACTGCCGCTCATGTTCGAGTTCGGCGTGCGCCCGCTCAAGTTCGGCGTGCTGCCGGTTCACGGCGGCTTCCGCCTCGTCCAGGTCCGCACGCCCGCTGCGGGCGATCTCCTCGGTGTGCTGGTCAAGCAGCCCCCGCTGCTGCCAGAGCGTCCCGCAACCGATGAGTGCTGCGACCGTCGCGGCGCCGTAACCGGCCCACGCTCCAGCGGGCTGCCCGAGTATCGCGGTCAGGCCCCCGCCCGCCGTGGTCAGAAGAAGTACCACCACGCTCGACCGGGCTCCCGACGGACCCGCCCCCGCAGTCTGCCGATGACGCATAACAAAACTCTAGAGGTTGTGTCGCAATCTACGGAATAGTTGTTTGCAGATTGAAAAGTCAAGACTGCCTAATGCATCGTCAGACGATGGG
>NZ_DASYZI010000080.1:0-3939 GCF_035946395.1 Actinocrinis sp. | reverse complement strand
GACCGTGGGCCTGAACAACTTCATCGGCGCCTATTCGGTGGACTGGCAGCACCTGTTCGCCGGCTCGGTCATCGCGACGATCCCGGTCATCGTCCTGTTCGCCCTCATCGAGCGCAAGGTCGTCTCCGGCCTCACCGCCGGATCGGTGAAGTAGCCCAACAGCTCAGCGCGGAATGCAGACACTGCTTCCGCACTCCCGCCCGACACGCCCAGCCGCGCGTGCCGGGCGAGTGCACACCGATCAGGATTCGAGAAGCGCGCCCACCAGCCCGCGCCTAGTGTGGCGGTCGTGGACATAAACAACGGTCCACGCACCACGCACCGCAACGGGTCCGATCGGGCCCACGACTTCAGGAGTGACCATGACCGGCTCTTCCAGCCAGGCGGTCCAGGGAATCAAGACCGTGCTGCACCCCGTGTCCGACCTGGCAAAGGCCAAGGCCGTGTACGCCGCCCTTCTCGGCACCGAGCCGACCGCCGACTCGTCCTACTACGTCGGCTTCGACGCCGCGGGTCAGCACATCGGGCTGGTGCCGGGCGGCGGGCCGCAGGGCATGACCGGGCCGGTAGCCTACTGGCACGTGGCGGACATCGAGGCGAAGCTGGCCGAGGTCACCGCCGCGGGCGCCACCGTGAAGGAGCCCGTGCACGAAGTCGGGCCTGGCCGTGTGGTGGCCACCGTCACCGATCCCGACGGCAACGTCCTCGGGCTGCTCCAGGACAAGTGAGTGCCGAAACACCGTGCCCGCGCTCCGTCGTGACGACGTGAGCGCGGGCACGGGCGCAGAGCGGATGGAGACACGATGAGCACGGAGACGCGGCAATCACCCACGTCGAGCGCCGCAGACAGCCACGAGGTCATCCGCGTGCACGGCGCGCGCGAGAACAACCTCAAGGACATCAGCGTCGAGATCCCGAAGCGGCGGCTGACGGTGTTCACCGGCGTGTCCGGCTCGGGCAAGAGCTCTCTGGTGTTCGACACGATCGCCGCGGAGTCGCAGCGGCTGATCAACGAGACGTACAGCGCGTTCGTGCAGGGCTTCATGCCGACGGTGGCGCGGCCCGACGTGGATGTGCTCGAAGGGCTGACGACCGCGATCATCGTCGACCAGCAGCGGATGGGCGCCGATCCCCGTTCCACGGTCGGCACGGCCACTGACGCCAACGCGATGCTGCGCATCCTGTTCAGTCGGCTCGGAAAGCCGTACATCGGCTCGCCCAAGGCGTTCTCGTTCAACATCCCGTCGATCAGCGGCGCGGGCGCGGTCACACTGGAGCGCGCCGGTAAGACGGTCAAGGAACGCCGCAGCTTCAGCATCACCGGCGGCATGTGCGCACGCTGCGAAGGCCGCGGCACGGTCTCCGACATCGATCTGTCCCAGCTCTACGACGAGAGCAGGTCGCTCAACGAGGGCGCGATCACCGTGCCCGGCTACACCGGCGGCGGCTGGAACTCCCGGCTCTACGCCGAGTCGGGCTTCTACGACCCGGACAAGCCGATCCACAAGTTCACCAAGAAGGAACTGGACGCCTTCCTGTACCACGAGCCGACCAGGATGAAGATCGCGGGCATCAACATGACCTACGAGGGTCTGGTGCCGCGCATCCAGAAGTCGATGCTCTCCAAAGACAGGGAAGCGATGCAGCCGCACGTCCGGACCTTCGTGGACCGCGCGGTCACCTTCACCACCTGCCCCGAATGCGACGGCACCCGGCTGAACGACGGCGCCCGGTCATCGAAGATCAAGGGGATCAGCATCGCCGATGCGTGCAAGATGCAGATCAGCGACCTGGCCGAATGGGTGAACGCCCTCGACGAGCCATCCGTCGCACCGCTGCTCACCACCCTCCACCACGCCCTCGAATCGTTCGTGGAGATCGGCCTGGGCTATCTCTCACTCGACCGGCCGTCAGGCACCCTCTCCGGCGGTGAGGCGCAGCGCGTCAAGATGATCCGCCAGCTCGGCTCGTCGCTCACCGACGTCACGTACGTCTTCGACGAACCCACCACCGGCCTGCACCCCCACGACATCCAGCGGATGAACGACCTGCTGCTGCGCCTGCGGGACAAGGGCAACACGGTGCTGGTCGTCGAGCACAAGCCCGAAACGATCGCGATCGCCGACCACGTCGTCGACCTGGGCCCCGGCGCCGGCGCTGCGGGCGGCACCGTCTGCTTCGAAGGCACCCTGGAAGGCCTGCGCAAGAGCAACACCACCACCGGCCACCACCTGGACGACCGGACCACCGTGAAGAAGGAGGTACGCACCCCCACCGGCAAACTCGCGATCCGCGGCGCAACAACGCACAACCTGCGCGACGTCGACGTCGACATCCCGCTCGGCGTGCTCGTCGTGATCACCGGCGTAGCCGGCTCCGGCAAGAGCTCGCTGGTCCACGGCTCGATGCCCACGGACACCGGCGTCGTCTCCGTAGACCAGGGCGGAATCCGCGGCTCGCGCCGCAGCAACCCGGCCACCTACACCGGCCTGCTGGACCCGATCCGCAACGCGTTCGCGAAGGCCAACGGCGTGAAACCGGCGCTGTTCAGCGCCAACTCCGAGGGCGCCTGCCCCAACTGCAACGGTGCAGGCGTCATCTACACCGACCTGGCGATGATGGCCGGCGTGGCCACCACCTGTGAGGAGTGCGAAGGCAAGCGCTTCCAGGCGGCAGTGCTGGAGTACCACCTCGGCGGCAAAGACATCAACGAGGTCCTCGGCATGTCCGTGACCGACGCCAGGGAGTTCTTCGGCACCGGCGACGCCAGAACCCCGCCCGCCCGCACCATCCTCGACCGCTTGGCCGACGTCGGCCTCGGCTATCTGAGCATCGGCCAGCCCCTCACCACGCTCTCCGGCGGCGAGCGCCAACGCCTGAAGCTGGCCACCCACATGGCCGAGAAGGGCGGCATCTACGTCCTCGACGAGCCGACCGCCGGCCTGCACTTGGCCGACGTCGAGCAACTCCTCGGCCTACTGGACCGCCTCGTCGACGCAGGCAAGTCGGTCATCGTCGTCGAACACCACCAGGCCGTCATGGCCCACGCCGACTGGATCATCAACCTGGGCCCCGGCGCCGGCCACGACGGCGGCCGCATCGTCTTCGAAGGCACCCCCGCCGCGCTGGTCGCCGCCCGCTCCACCCTCACCGGCGAACACCTGGCAGCCTACGTCGGCGCATGACCAAACCCGGCAACCGCATGCTGACGTGCGTCGTTACGCGTACACGGTGATGCGTAACCCGCCATCCCCGCGCATCGTGACCGCCTGCTCGCTACTCACCGGCAAGCACCTGGCGAGCCACGGTCGACTGCCGACCCAATAGGTCGCATTCGAGCGTCTATCGATCGCCGTAGTGGTAGCGGCAGGCGATGATTTCGACGTCGTCGCCCTTGATTCGTAGACCAACCGATGTTCGCGATCAACGCGTCTGGGCCAGAAGCCGGACAGTTCAAGCCGACGACCGTGCGATCCCCAGACGCAATCCACCTGGCCACCGCGCTGCGGACCCGTCCCACATCCCTCATCACGTACGACAAACGCTTGGCCGACGCGGCACAGGAAGCCGGGCTCGCCGTCCAGATGCCCGGAACGTGAGCTCCAGCAACGTGAGCGGTTGGACACAACGAACAGTGCTTTCCGGCTTCACCGGAAAGCACTGTTTTATCTGACTTGTGGACCTTCTGGCCTCTTACTCGAACCCAAATGCCCAGCTCACAGAGGTGCGGGCACGGTTTTGAGCCTCTGGGCACCACACCAGGCGATTGCGATCACGGGGACACGATGTAGGGCGCAGCCGTGCCGCCATCCCCACTTGCATTGTAAGACAAATCGTCTTACAATTCGTTCATGGCCGACACCATCACCATTCGCCCCGACGCCGAAACCTCTCACGCCCTCGACATACTCACACACGACGGCGCGAGCCGCTCCGCCG
>NZ_DASYZI010000079.1:0-42418 GCF_035946395.1 Actinocrinis sp. | reverse complement strand
ACTCCACGTGCGTAAAGCCGAGCTCGTTCAGGTAAGGCGGCAACTGCTCCGCCAACCCGCGGTAATCCAGCCCAGGGCGCCAGGACGCGAGGTGCAGTTCGTACACGGACATCGGCGCGCGGTATGGATCCCACTTCGCGCGCCGGTCCAGCCACTGGGAGTCGGACCACTCGTAGTGCGACTCATCGACGATCGAGGCGTTCGCCGGAGGATGCTCGCACTGGCGGGCCAGCGGATCGGCCTTCTGCCGCCACACCCCGTCGCGGCCGAGGATCTCGTACTTGTACCGCGCGCCGGTGCCGACCCCGGGCACGAACAGTTCCCACACGCCGCTGGAGCCCATCGAGCGCAGCGGATGGCTGGTGCCGTTCCAGTAGTTGAAGTCGCCGACAACGCGCACGCCGCGTGCGTTGGGCGCCCACACCGCGAAGGATGTGCCCACCGGCGCTTCGAACGGTGAGCCCGTACCGGCAGGCGCGTCGAAGCGGCGCACCCGCGAGCCGAGCACCTCCCACAGCTGTTCGTGCCGGCCCTCACCGATCAGGTGCAGATCGATCTCGCCGAGTGTCGGCAGGAAGCGGTACGGATCGTCGGTCTCGACGGTCGCGTCGCCGTACCCGATCTCCAGCCGGTAGTCACTGATCTCGATCGGCAGCACCCCGCCGAACAAGCCCTCGCCCTCAGCCGGCAGCGCACAGCGCGAACCGTCGGCCGTGACCACCGTGACCGTCTCGGCGAACGGCCGCAACACCCGCACCAGCGTGCCGCCCTCGGCCGGGTGCGCGCCGAGCAGGCGGTGCGGATCGTGTATGGCCCCGTCCAGCAGGGCCCTGCGTTCGTCCTCGGCGATCGGCTCGGCGGGCACGGCGACCAAGGCGCCGCGGTCGCGGTCGTCGTCGCCACGGACCTCGTCGTCGCGTCCCTCGTCACCGCCGCCGGCCTGGCCGGCGGTCCGTTCGTCGTCGCGCACGGTCACAGCCCCACGTCCTGTCTCGTTCGAGCGGCCCGAGGTCTCGTTTTTCCGTTTTCTACGATGCCATGCACGGTGGCCGGGTGTCGCGCCGCCGCCGCCCCACCCAGCCATGCTCAACCAGACACGCCCAACCAGAGGCGTGTGCCGTCACCTCATCCACGCTGCTTGCGATCCCGGTCCCGGTCCCGCGTACGCCGCTTCAACAGGAAGCCGAGCACCATCCCGGCGAGAAAGGTCCCGGCCAGCACCATCCACAGCTGCGCGGTCACCCAGACCAGCCAGAAGTGGATCCGGGTGTGACTGGTGTTGGCCAGGATGAACCACACCGTCGCGGCGACGATCAGCAGCCCGATGACCGGTTTCGGACCGACCATCCGCTCGCCCAGCGAGCGTCGCCCTCTCGTCGCGGGTTCGTCCGATGCTGCGCCGATCGGTGGAACGCTACTCATGACTCACTGCTCCATTCGAAGACCACGCGCCGACTGCGACGACAACCACACCGGATGCGTACGTAAGTACCACGCGCCCATACCTTCGCGCCCGAGAATCCAACCGCTCATATGGCTTCTACCCGGATGGCGTACCACCCATCGCCTGTCCATCGCCCGCCCGCCCACTGCCCACCCTCCGCCCGCCCATCCCCCACCCATCACACGCGCTCGACCCCCATCCCTCTTCCCCCCTCCTCCATCGCCCCGGCTGACGTCCGAAAGGTGGTTTAGTGGCTTCATGGAACTTGCCTCTCGCCGGGATGGAGCCTCGATCGGCCGCGCATTGCGCGTACTGGCGGTCGAATGGCCGTTCGCCCTCGTGTTCACCACCGCCTTCGTGGCCGTGATCGTGGTGTCCCTCGGCGCACTCAAGCACGGGCTGACCATTCTCGCCGCGTCCCTGCTGCTCGGCTCGGCGCTGCGCTTCGTGCTGTCCCCGGCCCGCGCCGGCCTGCTGGCGGTGCGCCGTCGCGGCGTGGACGTCGTGACCATGGCCCTGCTGGGCGCGCTCCTACTGCTGCTGGCCCTGTTCGCCGACACCTTCTGACATCCACTCACCCGAGCACCGCCCCTGGCACCGGCTCCAGTTCCCAACGCCAGCCCCGGCCCCCGGCCCCTGAGTAACGGGCTGGTTTCACCCCCACCACGCCGCCACGGTACTCTCGTCCACGGCGACTTATCTTGACGCCAAGATAAGTGCCCGCCCCAGTCGAACCCGCCGTGCGCGAAGGACCGTCCCCATGCCCAAGATCAAGGTAGCCAACCCGGTCGTCGAACTCGACGGCGACGAGATGACCCGGATCATCTGGCAGTTCATCAAGGACTCGCTGATCCTGCCGTACCTCGACGTCGACCTGAAGTACTACGACCTCGGGATCGAGCACCGCGACGCCACCGCCGACCAGGTCACCGTCGACGCAGCCAACGCGATCAAGCAGTACGGCGTCGGCGTGAAGTGCGCGACGATCACTCCGGACGAGGCGCGGGTCGAGGAGTTCGGCCTGAAGAAGATGTGGAAGTCCCCGAACGGCACCATCCGCAACATTCTCGGCGGCGTGATCTTCCGCGAGCCGATCATCATGCAGAACGTGCCGCGGCTGGTGCCCAGCTGGACCAAGCCCATCGTGATCGGCCGCCACGCCTTCGGCGACCAGTATCGCGCCACCGACCTGAAGGTCCCCGGCGCCGGCACGCTGACCCTGACCTTCACCCCGCAGGACGGCTCCGAGCCGATCGAGCTGAACGTCTTCGACTTCCCCGGCTCCGGCGTGGCGCTGTCGATGTACAACCTCGACGAGTCCATCCGCGACTTCGCCCGTGCCTCGATGCGCTACGGCCTCGACCGCGGCTACCCGGTGTACCTGTCCACGAAGAACACGATCCTCAAGGCCTACGACGGCCAGTTCAAGGACATCTTCCAGGAGGTGTTCGAGACCGAGTTCAAGGCCGAGTTCGAGAAGGCCGACCTGACCTACGAGCACCGGCTGATCGACGACATGGTCGCCTCCGCGCTCAAGTGGGAGGGCGGTTACGTGTGGGCCTGCAAGAACTACGACGGAGACGTGCAGTCCGACACCGTGGCCCAGGGCTTCGGCTCCCTCGGCCTGATGACCAGCGTCCTGATGACCCCCGACGGCAGGACCGTCGAGGCCGAGGCCGCCCACGGCACGGTCACCCGCCACTACCGCCAGCACCAGCAGGGCAAGGCCACCTCCACCAACCCGATCGCGTCGATCTACGCTTGGACCCGCGGCCTCGCGCACCGCGGCAAGCTGGACAACACGCCCGAGGTGACGGCCTTCGCCGACACCCTGGAGCAGGTCTGCGTCGCCACCGTCGAAGGCGGCCAGATGACCAAGGACCTCGCACTGCTCATCGCCCCGGACGCCCCCTGGCTGACCACCCAGGACTTCCTCGCCGCGCTCGACGAGAACCTCAAGAAGGCCATCGCCGGCTGACCCGGCATCCCGAAGCCGAACGAGTTAAGGACGGCCCCGCACGGACTCATCCTGCGGGGCCGTCCCGCCGTTCCGATAACGTAAGGCCTCGACCAACTGCCACATGTTCGTGGAGGGATTCGTCTGGTAGGCGGCGCCCGTCGGATCCAGCATCCGAGCACGGTCAGCGGCGTCCAGGTATCGATCGGCGTAACCGTCACGTACGAAGTCGAGTGCGCTCTTGCGGTAGCCGGGCACGTGTTTCTTGACGACCGCCTTCATCTGTGCGTAATTCGCCAGGTGGGCGCGATGGTTCGCAAAGTGCAACACGAGCCAGAACTCGAAGCACGGATTCGTGATCACCATGGTGATGGCGAGATCGGCAGTCGATGTCCGCGCCGCGCGCTTGACCGCCTTGCCGAGGTTGTCGCCGCTGGCGATGAATTCATCCACGTCGACGACGCACCACAGTTCGTCGTAGGGTTCTGTCGAGCGTGACGCCTTACCCAATCCGTATTCGAGCACGTCAAGCGGCGCGCTTCCCTTCTCCTTCACGTCGACCCGCACTGCCGGGTTCCTCAAGTGAAGTCTCAGGCCATTGATGTACCGCGCCTCGTTCCCCTCCGAACCACATACCACGAGAAGCCGTCGGGACTGACGTACGGCCTGACCGCGTTGGATTGAGGTGCTGCGGGTGGGGTGTCTACTCACCGTCCGCACCGGCCTCGTCAGGGTTCGAGTCGGTCTCGTGCTGTAGTGCGGCGATCACCAACTGGTCGTCGATGAAGGGGACCGCGCCATAACCACCGCCCAGATAGCGGCGCTCGGTGTTCTCCTTGTTCCTCGGCTTGAAGTCGCTGAGCGGGAACAGGACGGTCGCTCCGTCCTGTTCTCCTTTCTCGACGAACCAGATCTGATCTCGCTTCAGGATCTCGAAGTTGCTTCCGAGCAGTGAAGTGTTGTGCGTAGTGAAGACCAGTTGGGCGGCACGTGGATTCGACTCGGGACTCTGGAACAGACTGACGAGGTGTTGAGCCAGATTCGGATGCAGATTCGACTCGAGTTCGTCGATGACCATCACCGAACCGGTTTCAAGACACCCCAGAACGCCAGGCAGCATCGCAAGGAAGGTTCTCGTGCCGGCTGACTGCTGCTCAAGAGACAGGTGGGCGTTCCCCTTGTCGCCGCTCATCTCGAAAAGCAGCTCCACCTGAATTCGGGCCGATCTCCTGCGGCCGTCCACTGTCTTCGTCTCTCGGAAGATGCGATAACCAGCTCTCGGGTCTGCTGAAGCGCCGTCATCGAGCTCGCGGACGATCACGTCTCTGATGCCGACGTCCGCGAACTTCAGCAACTTCAGCGCTTTCTTGCGATTATCCTCCCGGTACAGCCACGAGGCGGTTCTTACCGGATTGGATGAGGGCTGCTGCGAGCTGGTCGAGACTTCCATGTCTCGTAGCCAGCCATAAACGGGGAGCACATCCTCTTGTGCGTACCGCGCCGCGCTGGTGATGAAAAGAACCGACTCGGGAGTGATCTCCGCGATGCGGTGCAACTCGTTCTGGACAGTGGTACCGAAATGGTATTCGCCGTCTTTTCTTTCGAAGACGATCTGCCTTTTCTTCGACGGGTAGCGGTAAAGCCATTCTTCGGTGACGCCACTGTCGTTCAAGGCGAAACCGTATGTGAAGCGAACACCGCCGATGTCGGCATCGACGATGAACCAGCTGTCCTCTCCCGCCATGGCGGGGTCGAGCACGAAGGGGGAGCGCTCGACGCCGAAGCCGGGTTCTGTCTCCAGATCCGAGCGAAGCGCCATCGTTCGCATGTATCTCAACGCATCGATGAGATTCGACTTTCCGGACGCATTCGCGCCGAAGATGGCCGCTACGGGTACAGCCGGCCAGTCGACACCCTCGGGGCGGTCGGCTTTGAACGCCCATGCCAGGTTCAGCTGCTGCTCATCGCGCAGCGAGCGGTGGTTCGCGGCTCGGAAGGACAGGAGCATGGACGCTTCCTCCGTCTAGCGGTCAGATCCAGGCGCCACTGTGCAAAAAAATAGCACAAAGAGCGGTCTAGCTCCCTGCAGAGCTCAGCTTACCGTAGCTCCACCTACGTATTGAAGGATGTCGCACGTGTCGTGTTTGTCACGGGAGGGGGGACGGGCTGCGGTCTCGCGGCGGAGTACGGTTGCCTCGGCAAGAAAATCCCAAGTCGTCAACCATTCGTCGACCGGCATCCGGGATGACTCGGTGTCGGCTTGCAGGAGATCGCGATGACCCGCACCCCCGTCAACGTCACCGTCACCGGCGCCGCCGGCCAGATCGGTTACTCGCTGCTTTTCCGCATCGCCGCCGGGCATCTGCTCGGGGCGGACACGCCCGTCCGGCTGCGGTTGCTGGAGATCCCGCAGGCGGTCAAGGCCGCTGAGGGCGTCGCCATGGAGCTCGACGACTGCGCCTTCCCGCTGCTGGCCGGGATCGACATCTTCGACGACCCCATCCCGGCGTTCGCCGGGGCGAACGTGGCGCTGCTGGTCGGGGCGCGGCCGCGTACCGCCGGGATGGAGCGCGGCGACCTGCTGTCGGCCAACGGCGGCATCTTCAGGCCGCAGGGCTCGGCGATCAACGCCGGCGCCGCGTCCGACATCCGCGTGCTGGTGGTCGGGAACCCGGCCAACACCAACGCGCTGATCGCCGCGCATCACGCTCCGGACGTGCCCAAGTCCCGGTTCGGCGCGATGACCCGGCTGGACCACAACCGGGCGGTCGCGCAGGTGGCCGCGAAGGCGGGTGTGCCGGTCACCGAGATCAGCAACCTGACCATCTGGGGCAACCACTCCGCGACGCAGTACCCGGACCTGTTCAACGCCAAGATCTCCGGCAAGAGCGCCGCCGAGTACATCGCCGACCAGGACTGGCTGGAGAACACGTTCATCCCGACCGTGGCCAAGCGCGGCGCGGCGATCATCGAGGCCCGGGGCTCGTCCTCCGCGGCGTCGGCTGCTTCGGCGGCGCTGGACCACGTCTTCACGCTGTTCAACGGCACCGCCGAGGGGGACTGGACCTCCATGGGCATCGTCTCGGACGGTTCCTACGGCGTCCCCGAAGGGCTGGTTTCGTCGTTCCCGGTCACCACTGCGGGCGGGGACTTCTCGATCGTCCAGGGGCTGGAGATCAACGCGTTCTCGCGCGCCCGGATCGACGCCTCTGTCAAGGAGCTGGCGGACGAGCGCGACGCCGTCCGCGCGCTCGGTCTGATCTGATGCCGATCTGACCTGTAGGGATTTCCCTCGTCCCACGCCGACTGCCCGGGAAACCGGCATGCCCCGGCGGGCAGTCGGCGATAGCGTGCGGTTGCATGAGCCATGTCGATGAGATCGCCGACCGGTACGTCGAGCGCGCCGCCGAACTGAACCCGATCGAGGCCACGTACAGCGGCGTGCCCGGCTTCGACGACCTGATGCCCGACCTGAGCCCCGACGGCTTCCGGGCCCGGGCCGAGCTCGACCGCGAGACCGTCGCCGCGCTCGACGCCGAGGCCGTCCCGGACGTGGACGTGCAGGTCGCCAGGGACGCGATGCTGGAACGGCTCGGCCTCGCCGTCGAGATCTACGACGCGGGCGAGGCCACCAGCGACCTCAATGTCATCTCCAGCCCCTTGCAGGCGGTGCGCCAGGTCTTCGACCTGATGCCGGTCGAGGGCGAGAAGGCGCACCGCGACCTCGCCGCGCGGATGGCCGGCGTCCCGGAGGCGTACGCCGGGCTGCGGCGCACGTTGCTGGAGTCGGCGAAGGACGGGCACGTCTCGGCACGGCGTCAAGTTGTCGCGTGTGCGAAGCAGTGCGCCGAGTGGTCCGGGGCTGAAGGCACCGACTTCTACGGCGATCTCGTCGAGCGCACCGGAGCCGAGGGTGCGATGCGAGCCGATCTGGACCGTGCGGCTGCGGCGGCGCGGCGGGCCACTGCGGACTTCGGCGCATTTCTTGAGACCGAGCTGTTGCCGTACGCGCCGGAGCAGGACGCGGCCGGCCGCGACCGGTATCGCCTGGCCTCCCGCTACTTCCTCGGCGCCGCCATCGACCTGGACGAGGCGTACGCGTGGGGTTTGGCAGAGGTGAGGCGGCTGGAGACGGAGATGAACCGGGTCGCCGGGCAGATCGTCCCCGGCGGCACCGTCGATGACGCCGTCGCCGCACTCGACGCCGAACCCGGCCGCCGGATCCAGGGCAAGGCGGCCTTCCGCGACTGGATGCAGGAGCTGGCCGACCGCACCATCGGCGAGATGCACGGCAAGCATTTCGACATCCCGGAGCCGGCCCGTCGCATCGAGTGCATGATCACCCCGACGAGCGACGGCGGCATCTATTACACCGGCCCGAGCGAGGACTTCAGCCGGCCCGGCCGGATGTGGTGGGCGGTGGCCGACGGCGTCACCGAGTTCTCCACCTGGCGCGAGGTGACCACCGTCTACCACGAGGGCGTGCCCGGCCATCATTTGCAGATCGCGCAGGCCGTCTACCAGCGGGAGAAGCTGAACCGGTGGCGGCGGCTGATGTGTTGGGTCTCCGGGCACGGCGAGGGCTGGGCGCTGTACTCCGAACGGCTGATGGAGGAACTGGGCTACCTGGAGGACCCGGGCGCACGCCTCGGCATGCTCGACGGCCAGATGCTGCGCGCCGCCCGCGTCGTCGTCGACCTCGGCGTGCATCTGGGGCTGTCGATCCCGGCCGGTACCGGCTGGCATGACGGCGAGGTCTGGAACGCCGGGCTGGCATGGGAGTTCCTGCGCGGCCACGTCCGGACCGAGGACGAGATGCTGCGCTTCGAGCTCAATCGCTACCTCGGCTGGCCGGGCCAGGCCCCGTCGTACAAGCTCGGCGAGCGGATCTGGCTCCAGGCGCGTGAGGACGCGCGGGCGAGGAAGGGCGCGGCGTTCGACCTCAAGGAGTTCCACAGCCAGGCACTCGCCCTTGGCGCGCTTGGTCTCGACCCGTTGCGGGCCGCGTTGGCGCGCCTGTAGCCGTGACGGGTTGCGGCTGAGAGTTTCAGGGTGGGCGGCGGAGCGTGCGGTGACGACCTGCGCATCAGGGCCCGGTGTCGGATTTGCGGTTGCTGTGCGGATTTCTCGGCCGTACCGTGCACTCGGTTTTCGACGCGAGGAAGGACTCTGATGCACAAGCGGGGAATCGCGCTGCGCGCCGTCGTCCCGATGCTCGCCCTCGGCCTCGTGCCGGTGTCCGCCGCTGCGGCGTCTGCGGCGCCGGCTCCGGCGGCCGCGAGCGGGGTGATGGCGTGCAAGGCCACGCCGGTCGTCTCCACCGCCTGGCAGGGCGGTTTCGACCTCCAGTTCGTGATCACGAACACCGGCACCGTCGCGTTCAACGAGTGGACCGTCACGTTCGACCTGCCGGTCGGCGACACGGTTTACACCACCTGGAACGGTGAGATCCAGCAGAGCGGGCAGCATGTCGTCGCGACGAACTACCCGTCGACCGGCTACAACTCGTTGCTCGCGCCCGGCAGCTCGACTACCAGCTTCGGCATGGTGGTGGAGGGTACTGGTGGCGACACGATCAGCAACGTCACATGCACGCCCGGACTGTTCCCGACGCAGTGAGCGAGTGGCCGGGAGTGAGGGTCAGCGGCGGTCGATGAGGCGGGAGAGCACGAGTACGGATTTGGTCTGCTGTACGAACGGCGCCGTGCGCACGCGCTCCAGCACCGTCTCCAGGTGAGCGGTGCCCCGCGTGCGCAGGTGCAGTAACGCGTCGGCTTCGCCGGTTACGGTGTACGCCGCCACGATCTCCGGGTTCTCGGACATCGCGGTGCGGATTGCGTCAGGCGACGTACGTCCCGTGCAGTAGAGCTCGACGAATGCCTCGGTGGTCCAGCCGAGTGCGACCGGATCGACCAGCGCGGTGAAACCGGTGATCAGCCCCTCGGCGCGTAACCGGTCCACCCGGCGCTTCACCGCCGGCGCCGACAGGCCCACCTGCGCGCCGATGTCGGCGTAGGCGCTTCGGGCATCGCGTAACAGGCAGCCGATGATCCGCTCGTCCGTCTCGTCCGTTCGCACGCGGCGAGTTTAGAGGCGCCCTCCACAGAACGGCAGGCTGGGCCGTACGCAGGCAGCTCGCATCCGCCGAATCGCTAAACTTCCGCGTATGGGCGAAAGTACCGGCTCCAGAGCCAGATCTCTGGACCCAGGCGGACATAGACAGGCGTGCGCGCCACCCCGGCGGAGCCTCCGGCCACAGCGGCGGCCGGAGCCGACCAGGCAGGTGCTGCGCACGCCGTGAACTCGACCATCGCCTCAAGTCTCGTCGTACTCGCCCTGATCCTGATCGAGGCGCTGTTCGTCGCCTCCGAGATCGCGCTGGTCTCGCTGCGCGAGGGCCAGCTCCAGGCGCTGGCCACGTCCGGCAAGCGCGGCAGCACCGTGGTGCGCCTCGTCGGCAATCCGAACCGCTTCCTGGCCACGGTGCAGATCGGCGTCACCCTCACCGCGCTGCTCTCCTCCGCCTACGGCGCGACCACGCTGTCCGAGGACGCCAAGCGGGCCCTGGTCCGCGCCGGGCTCGCCTCCGGTCTGGCCGGGTTCATCGGCCTGGTCGGCGTCACGATGATCATCTCGTTCGTCACGCTGGTGATCGGCGAGCTCGCGCCCAAGCGGCTGGCCCTGCAACGGGCCGAGTCGACCTCGAAGGCCGTGGCCCCCTTCCTGCAAGGGATGGCCCGGCTGTGCCGGCCGGTCATCTGGCTGCTGTCGGTCTGCACGGACGGCATCGTGCGGCTCTTCGGCGGCGATCCGGCGGCTTCTCGCGAGCAGGTCAGCGAGGAGGAACTGCGCCAACTCGTCGCCTCCACCGAGACGCTGACCAGCGACGAGCGGCGGCTGATCGACGAGGTCTTCGGCGCCGGCGACCGGCAGCTGCGCGAGGTGCTGGTCCCGCGTACCGAGGTGGTGTTCCTCGACGGGGCGATGCCGCTGGCCGACGCCGCAGCTCTGATAGGCCGCCGTCCGCACTCCCGCTATCCGGTGACCGACGGCTCGTCGGACAACGTCGCCGGGTTCGTCCACGTGCGCGACCTACTCGCCCCGGACACCGCGCAGCAGGCCGCGCGCGTCGCCGATCTGGCCCGGCCGGTGATATTCCTGCCGGAGACCAAGCACGTGCTCTCGGCCCTCTCCGAGATGCGCCGGGACTCGTTCCACCTGGCCATCGTGCTCGACGAGTACGGCGGCACCGCCGGGATCGTCACGCTGGAAGACCTCGTCGAGGAGGTCATCGGCGACATCCGCGACGAGTACGACATCGCCCGCGCCCGCGTCACCCGGCTGCGTGACGGAGACCTCGAACTCGACGGCCTGATCAACCTCGAAGACTTCCACGAGGAGACCGGCATCGAGCTGACCGACGGTCCGTACGAGACGCTCGCCGGGTACATCATGGCCCGGCTCGGCCGGGTGCCTGCCGTCGGCGACCAGGTCACGTTCGACGGCCTGAAGCTGACCGTGCACGCGATGGACGGCCGCCGCATCTCACGGGTACGGCTCAGCCGTACCGAGTCGGCCGGCTCAGCCGATGTCGCGCCCGACGCGGCCCGGGGAGCCCAGCAGGACGGTTGACGTGCTGCGCACATACTACCGGGATTACACGGATGAAGCGGGTACGCGGTGTCTGCGACAATGGAGGCTATGTCCGCCGACCGTGATGAGCCGAACACCCAGCAGTCCGCCGCGCCTCCCGCGCGCCCGCGGGTGCTCAGCGGGATCCAGCCCACCGCCGACTCGTTCCACCTCGGCAACTACCTGGGTGCGATCAGCAACTGGGTGAAGCTCCAGGACGAATACGACGCCTTCTACTGCGTCGTCGACCTGCACGCGATCACCGTCGAGCAGGACCCGGCCACGTTGCGCCGCCGCACCCGCGTCGCCGCCGCGCAGCTGCTCGCGGCCGGCCTGGATCCGCAGCGCTGCACGCTGTTCGTGCAGAGCCACGTGCCCGAGCACGCGCAGCTGGGCTGGGTGATGAACTGCATCACCGGCTTCGGCGAGGCCTCCCGGATGACCCAGTTCAAGGACAAGTCGGCGCGGCACGGTACCGGCGCGACCACCGTCGGGCTGTTCACCTACCCGATCCTCCAAGTCGCCGACATCCTGGTCTACCAGGCGAACTACGTGCCGGTCGGCGAGGACCAGCGCCAGCACGTGGAGCTGACCCGCGATCTGGCGCAGCGGTTCAACGGCCGGTACGGCGAGACGTTCACGGTCCCGCAGCCGTACATCGTCAGGGACACCGCCAAGATCATGGACCTCCAGGACCCCGCCTCGAAGATGTCGAAGTCGGCCGAGTCGCCGGCCGGCCTGATCGAGCTGCTGGCCGATCCCAAGGCCAACGCGAAGAAGATCAAGTCGGCGGTCACCGACGCCGAGCGGGAGATCCGCTTCGACGAGGAGAACAAGCCCGGCGTCTCCAACCTGCTGCGCATCTACTGCGCGCTGGACGGCCGCTCGATCCCCGAGCTGGAGCGGGACTACGCGGGCCGCGGCTACGGCGACCTGAAGACGGACCTCGCCGAGGTCGTCGCGAGCACCTTCGGCGCCTTCAAGGAGCGCACCGAGGCGGTGCTGGCCGATCCCGACAAGCTCGACGCGATCCTGGCCGACGGCGCGGAGCGGGCGCGCGCCGTGGCCGCCCCGACCCTGGCGGCGGCCTACGACCGGATCGGTTTTCTGGCCGGCGCACCGGTGGCCGGGCGATCGGCTACTGTGCTGCCTAAATGAGTACGATCGGCATACTGCTGGCGATACCGGAACCGTACGGCGGCGAGCTGCGTGCCCGGCGTGCCGCGTACGGCGACCCGCAGGCGGCGGTGGTGCCGACGCACGTCACCCTGCTCCCGCCGACCGAGGTGGATCCGACGGTGGTGCCGCAGATCGAGGGGCATCTGACCGCCATCGCCGCGCGCGGTCGGCCGTTCGCCATGCGGCTGTCCGGCACCGGCACGTTCCGTCCGGTCTCACGGGTGGTCTTCGTGCGAGTGGTGCAGGGCTTGCTGGAGTGCGTGGAGCTTGAGGCACACGTGCGCACCGGGGTGCTGTACCGGGAGCTTCAGTTCCCGTATCACCCGCACGTCACCATCGCCCACGACCTCGGCGACGCGGCGCTCGACGCGGCGCAGGCGGACCTCGCGCACTACGATGCGCGGTTCGACATCGACGGCTTCGGCCTCTATCAGATGGAACCCGCGGGGAAGTGGCGCACGGTGCGTTCCTTCGCCTTTCCGACAGCGGCCCGCGCCGCTGCATAGTCGGTACACGCTGCGCGACTAGCCTGGACGAGTGCCGGGCAGCGGAGTCAAGGGGCGGATCAAACGGCGTTTCGGGCCGCTGCTTGAGCGGGCAGGGCGCACCACGGTGATGCGTGCCTACGACCGCTACCGCATCCATCGCGGCAGCCGCCTGGCCGCGGCGATCACCTACTCGGCGTTCCTCTCGCTCTTCCCGCTGCTGGCGATCAGTGTCGCGATCGCCGCCGCGGCGCTCGGCGACTCCGGCGCGAAGCGCCTGCGCGACCACGTCTCGGCGAACGTGCCGGGCATCGCCGACAAACTGCCGCTGGACGGGGTCGTCAACAACGCGGCCACGATCGGCCTGATCAGTGGGCTGCTGCTGGTCTGGTCGGGGCTGTCGTGGGTCAACGCGGCGCGCGGCGGCCTGCGCACCATCTGGGCGGTGGAGGACATGCCGGGCAGCTTCGTCACCCGCAAGCTCGTCGATCTCGTCGCGCTGGTCGGCCTGGGCGTCACGGCCGTCGTCTCGTTGGCCGCCTCGGCGGCGACCTCCGCGCTTGCCGACGTGATCCTGCGTCACCTCGGGCTCGCCGACACCACGGGTGCGCGCGTGTTCCTGTGGACACTCGGCACCGTCGTCGCCCTGGCCGCGTCCACCGTGATGTTCGCCTACCTGCTCGCCGGCATCCCGCGTCTGCGCATCCCCCGAGGCGTCCTACTGCGCACGGCGTTGGTCGCCGCAGTGCTGTTCGAGGTGACCAAGGGCCTGGTGGCCGCGTATCTGGATCGTGTCGCCGGCAAGACCCTCTACGGTGCGTTCGGCGTCCCCATCGCACTCCTGCTCTGGTTCGACATCACGTTCCAGGCGCTGCTCTTCCTGTCCGCCTGGACGGCGGTCCGTACCGGGGACGTGCTCGGCAAGAACGCTGCTGGCCGGGTGCCGGGCGATCACCTAGGGTCGGCAGCATGACCCAGACATCGCTTCGCACGGTCCAACTCGAACGCGTCTCCGACTTGAGTTTCACCGCGACCAACGCGCACGGCGCCACGATCAACATCGGCAACAGCAGCGAGAACACGTTCGCCCCGGTCGAACTACTGCTCGCGGCGATCGGCGGCTGCACGGCGATGGACGTCGACTACGCGACCAACCGCCACGCCGAGCCGACCGACTTCACCGTCGTCGTGAACGGCAACAAGGTGAGCGACGAGCAGGGCAGTCGGGTCACCGATCTGACGGTCTCGTTCCACGTCACGTTCCCCGAAGGCACCGACGGGGATGCGGCTCGCGCCATCCTGCCGCGCTCGGTGAAGCTGTCCCACGACAAGTTGTGCACGGTCTCCCGGACGGTTGAGACCGGAACCCCGGTCACGCCGATCATTGAACCGGCGTAGCCGCCACGCGGTCGCGCATCGTCTTTCGCTCTTCGACCGCTGTCGCGCGAACAGCCAGCGTGTGATTCGCGCGACAGCGGGGTGCGCGGGTGAAGGGCCATCGGCAATACTCGATTCAGAGGCAGCAACCCTCCGGGTGCCGACCGACCACACTGATTGCACGAGGTAACGCATGTCGCCCGACAGCGCACGGTTTGAGAGCGTTCGGCCTGAGACTGCGCAGTCCGACAGCGCGTCTTCCGAACCGGGCGCGCTGAGCGAGTCGGGCCTGCCGATCCGTCCGGTGTACCGCCCGGACGATCTTGCCGGCTGGGATCCGGGGGAGCGGCTCGGAGAGCCGGGGGCCTACCCGTTCACTCGGGGTGTTTATCCGACGATGTACACCGGTCGGCCCTGGACCATGCGGCAGTACGCCGGCTTCGGCACGGCCGCGGAGTCGAACCGCCGTTATCGGCAGCTGATCGAGGCCGGGTCCACCGGCCTCTCGGTCGCCTTCGACCTGCCCACCCAGATGGGTTACGACTCGGACGAGCCGATCGCGCACGGCGAGGTCGGCAAGGTCGGTGTCGCGATCGACTCGATCGAGGACATGCGTACCCTGTTCGGCGGCATCCCGCTGGACCGGGTCTCCACCTCGATGACCATCAACGCCCCCGCCGCGATCCTGTTGCTGCTTTACCAACTGGTCGGCGAGGAGCAGGGCGTCGCGCCCTCGGCGCTGAACGGGACCGTCCAGAACGACATCCTCAAGGAGTACATCGCCCGCGGGACGTACATCTTCCCGCCGGAGCCCTCGCTGCGGCTGGTCTCCGACGTCTTCGCGTACTGCAACCGGGAGATCCCCAAGTGGAACACGATCTCCATCTCCGGCTACCACATGGCCGAGGCCGGGGCGACTCCCGCGCAGGAGATCGCGTTCACGCTGGCCGACGGGATCGCGTACGTACGTGCCGCCGTCGAGTCGGGGCTGGACGTGGACCGGTTCGCCCCGAGGCTGTCGTTCTTCTTCGTCGCGCGTACGACGCTGCTTGAAGAGGTCGCCAAGTTCCGTGCCGCGCGGCGGATCTGGGCGCGGGTGATGCGCGACGAGTTCGGCGCCAGGGACCTCAAGTCGCAGATGCTGCGCTTTCACACCCAGACCGCGGGCGTGCAGCTGACCGCGCAGCAACCCGAGGTGAACATGGTCCGGGTCGCCCTCCAGGCGCTCGGCGCGGTGTTCGGCGGCACTCAGTCGCTGCACACCAACTCCTTCGACGAGGCCATCGCGCTGCCCACGGAGAAGGCCGCGCGCCTCGCCCTGCGCACGCAGCAGGTGATCGCGTACGAGTCCGACGTCACAAAGACGGTGGACCCGTTCGCGGGCTCGTACGTCGTGGAGAAGCTGACCGACGAGCTCGAAGCTGAGATCAGCACGCTGATGGACCGGGTCGAGGCGCTCGGCGGCGCGGTGCGCGCGATCGAGCACGGCTTCCAGAAGTCCGAGATCGAGCGCTCCGCGTACCGGGTCGCGCAGGAGATCGACGGCGGCGAGCGGGTCGTGGTCGGCGTCAACCGGTTCGCCCTCGATGCCGAGGAGCCGTACGAGCCGTTGCGGGTGGACCCGGCCATCGAGTCCCGGCAGGCCGAACGGCTGGCCAAGCTGCGCGCGGACCGGTCCCAGGGCGACGTGGACCGGACGCTCGGCGAGCTGCGGCGGGCGGCTTCGGGCACTGAGAACGTTCTGTTCCCGATGCGCGAGGCGCTGAAGGTCCGTGCTACGGTCGGTGAGGTCTCACACGCACTTCGTGACGTGTGGGGCACGTACGTACCGACCGATGCCTTCTGATCCTGAGCGACCCTGGCCCCGGTGCTCCACCGGAACCGCGCCGATGCGCCGATGCTGGCAGAGCACGAACAGACGGCTGACTGCACCATGCGGACTAGTCCAGAAGAGCTCCTGACAGGTGGCCCTTTGGGGCCATCTTTGGTCACAGTCAAGCTCTCAACTGGCGAGATCACTGTGATTCCCAGGATTGAACGGTCTACCGTAGGGGAATGAGAATGAGTCCGCTGCCGCAAGCCCGGGATCGAGCCGTCGATGACACCGCGTCGTCGCGGCTCTCTGCATTCCTGGCCCGGCAGGAGCCGGAGCTGCTCCGATTCCGGCGGGACCTGCACGCGCACCCCGAGCTCGGTCGCCAGGAGCGGCGCACCACCGAACGGCTCGTCGAGCAGCTTGAGGCCGCGGGCCTGGTTCCGAAGGTCCTTCCGCACGGCTGCGGCGTGATCTGCGACATCGACCCCATCGACGACGATGGCCCGATAGGTGCCGAGCTCTCGGCCGACAGTGCGCACCGGCGCGGCCGACTGGCCATCCGCGCGGACATCGACGCGCTGCCGGTCCAGGAGGCCGAAGCGCTGCCCTTTCGCTCGACCGTCACGGGCGTCTCGCACGCCTGCGGGCACGACGTGCACACAGCCTGCGCGCTGGGCGCCGGCCTGTTCCTGGCCGAGGAGGCCCGCGCCGGGCGGCTGCCGCGCGGCGTGCGGCTGGTGTTCCAGCCGGCCGAGGAGCTGCTGCCCGGCGGCGCGGTCGACATGGTCGACGCGGGGGCGCTGGACGGGGTCGCCTCGATCATCGGCGTGCACTGCGACCCGAAGGTGGACGCCGGGCAGATCGGCCTGCGCACCGGCGCGCTGACCGCCGCCTGCGACACGATCGAGCTGCGGATGTCCGGGCCCGGCGGGCACACCGCGCGGCCGCATCTGACGGTGGACATCGTCTACGCGCTGGCCGCCATGGTCACCGAACTGCCCGCCGCGCTCTCCCGGCGGATGGACCCGCGCGGCGGGGTCTCCGTGGTGTGGGGCCAGATCAACGCCGGGCACGCCTCGAACGCCATTCCGCAGTACGGCGAGGTGCGCGGCACCCTGCGCGCCATGGACCAGCGCGCCTGGAGCCAGGCCCCGGACCTGATACACGAACTGGTGGACTCGATCGCCGCCGTCTACGGGGCCAAGACCGAAATGGAGTACGTGCGCGGCGTGCCGCCGGTGGTCAACGAGGAACACGTCGTGGAACTGCTGCGCGAGGCGGCGCACCGGGCGCTGTCCGTGCCCGGGGGCGCGGGCCCGGACGGGATCGTCGCGGTCGAGCAGTCCATGGGCGGCGAGGACTTCTCCTGGTACCTGCAACACGTGCCCGGCGCGATGGCCAGGCTCGGCGTGCGCACCCCGGGCGACCCGACCCCGCGCGACCTGCACCAGTCGACCTTCGTGGCCGACGAGGCCGCCATCGCGGTCGGCGTGCGGCTCTTCGCGGAGGCGGCCATGGCCGCCGACCACGCTCGGGTGTGAGGCGCCAACCACTGAGTTAGCGGGTGCGCGGGGGTGGATTGCCGACGGTGCAGCGCATGCGGCTGGCGCCGCCTGGGTGCGGGTTGACGGCTGAGCGTGGCGGGGGTACAGAGGGCGTCGCAGCGCTACGTGGTGTTAGCCGCATGAGCGACACCATGCGGCGCCGACGACACCGTCGCCAGGCGACGTCCATCGGCACGTGAGTCCGGCCACCAATCCGCGCACCCTTTTATCGGGTTGCGTGTCCTCTTAGCCCGTTTACAGCCATCCGAAGTGCTACTGGCCTGGCTTTCCGCGATGCTGGCGGTATGTCCGCGACCGCTGCGCATCACAGTTTCATCTCGGGTTCCAGTCGGACCCGTTGCGTTCCGCACACTGGGAAAGACTTCGTCCGGTACGCCGGTCGCCGCGATCTATTCTCGCTGAATCGGCGCCTCTTCGACGCCGACCGGCGCCGGCGGCGCAGGGTCGTCCGACGCGTAGCGGCGGGCGAGCCCGAAGCCGCCGCAGAAAGCCCCGGTCGAGGTCGAAGAGCCGGATCGGCACGGTGTCGCCGCAGTTCTTGTCTCTCGGGTCTTCTCTCAGGAGGTAATCGGTGAAGCAGACCAAGTTGGTGGCGGCGCTCGCGGTGGTGGGCCTGGCCGCCGCGGCCTGTGGGTCCAAGCCGGTCAGCACGCCTTCGAGCCCTGGCGCCAGCGCGTCAGGCAGCGGTGCCGCCGCCAGCAGCTATAAGGCCTGTATGGTCACCGACACCGGCGGTATCGACGACCACTCGTTCAACACCGCCGCGTGGGCGGGTATGCAGAAGGCGCAGTCGGACGGCAAGGCGACGGTCTCCTACGTGCAGTCCACCACGGAGAACCAGTACTCCTCGAACATCGGCTCGCTGGTGACCGAGAACTGCCAGCTGATCGTCACGGTCGGCGGTCTGATGGCCGACGCCACCACCGCCGCGTCCAAGGCGCACACCGGCCAGAAGTTCGCCATCGTGGACTCGTCCTCGGTCGCCCCGAACATCAAGGGCCTTGAGTTCAACACCGCTCAGGGCGCCTTCCTCGGCGGCTACCTGGCCGCCGGCTACAGCAAGTCCGGCAAGGTGGCCACCTTCGGCGGCCTGAACATCGCCCCCGTCACCGTCTACATGGACGGCTTCTGGGAGGGCGTGCAGTACTACAACTCCAAGCACGGCACTCACGTGCAGGTGCTCGGCTGGAACGAGACCACCCAGCAGGGCTCGTTCGCCCAGTCCTTCACCGACCAGAACGCCGGAAAGCAGATCGCCCAGGGCTTCCTGAGCCAGGGCGCGGACATCGTCTTCCCGGTGGCCGGCGGCACCGGCCTCGGCGCGCTGGCCGAGGCGCAGCAGTCCAACGGCGGGATGAACGCGATCTGGGTCGACACCGACGGCTTCACCGCCGCCCCGCAGTACCAGAACGTGCTGATCACCTCGGTGCTCAAGGGCATCGCGGACGCGGTGACCAAGGCGGTCGACGATTCCTCGTCCGGCACCTTCGACCCGACCGCGTACGTCGGCACCCTGGCCAACGGTGGCACCGGCCTGGCGCCGTACCACAACTTCGAGGGCAAGATCCCGGCGAGCCTGACCGCCGAGCTCGACACGGTGAAGCAGGGCATCATCAGCGGCACCATCACCATCAAGTCGAAGTCGCAGCCCACCGGCTGACCGGCCCGCGCTTGGGGCGCGTCCGGCCGCGGTCTGCGCTGGCCGGACGCGCCGTATGTGTGTTGAGGCACGCAACGGCTACGCACGGAAGGGTCTGACGGTGCGTCTGGAACTGCGCGGCATCACCAAGCGGTTCGGGTCGCTGGTCGCCAACGACCGGATCGATCTGATCGTCGAGCCCGGCGAGATCCACTGCCTGCTCGGCGAGAACGGCGCGGGCAAGTCCACCCTGATGAACGTCCTGTACGGGCTCTACCACCCGGACGAGGGCGAGATCGTGGTGGACGGCGAGGCGCGCGCCTTCCACGGCCCGCGCGACGCGATCGCCGCCGGGATCGGGATGGTGCACCAGCACTTCATGCTGGTGCCGGTGTTCACCGTGGCGGAGAACGTGGTGCTCGGCGACGAGACCGTGGCCGCGGGCTTCGGCAACGCGTTCGGCTGGCTGGACCGGCGCAGGGCGCGCCGTCAGGTGCGCGAGGTCTCCGAGCGCTACGGCCTGCCGATCAACCCGGACGCCCGGATCGAGAACCTGCCGGTCGGCGTGCAGCAGCGGGTCGAGATCGTCAAGGCCCTGGTGCGCGAGGCGCAGGTACTCATCCTCGACGAGCCCACCGCGGTGCTCACCCCGCAGGAGATCGACGAGCTGTTCGCGGTCATGAACACGCTGCGCGCGGCGGGCAAGTCCATCGTCTTCATCACGCACAAGCTCAAGGAGGTCCGGGCGATCGCGGACCGGATCACCGTGATCCGCCGCGGCCGGGTGGTCGGCAGCGCGACCCCGCAGATGACCGAGCAGGAGCTGGCCTCGATGATGGTCGGCCGCGAGGTGCGGCTGACCGTCGACAAGCAGCCCGCGCAGCCGGGCGCCGCCGCCTTCGACGTCGCCGGGCTGACCGTGCTCGACCAGCACGGCAACCGGGCCGTGGACGACATCTCCTTCACGGTGCGCGCGGGCGAGATCCTGGGCATCGCCGGGGTGGACGGCAACGGCCAGTCCGAGCTGGCGCAGGCGATCCTCGGGCTGACCCCGGTGCACTCCGGCTCGATCACCCTGGACGGCAGGCAGCTGGTCGGGCGCACGCCGCGGCAGACCCTGGACGCCGGAGTCGGCTTCGTGCCCGAGGACCGCTCGCACGACGGGCTGGTCGGCGGCTTCACCGTGGCCGAGAACCTCGTGCTCGACCTGTACAAGTCCGCGGACTTCGCCGGGGCGCTCTCGCTCGACCTCGGCGCGATCGAGCAGAACGCACGCGCACGCATCGAGGAGTTCGACATCCGGCCGACCGATCCGGCGCACCTGGCCGGGCAGCTGTCCGGCGGCAACCAGCAGAAGGTCGTGGTCGCCCGGGAGATGTCGCGGCCGCTGCGGCTGCTGGTCGCCTCGCAGCCGACCCGCGGCGTGGACGTGGGCGCGCAGGAGTTCATCCACCGGCGGATCGTGGCCGAACGGGACCAGGGCCGGCCGGTGGTGATCGTGTCCACCGAACTGGACGAGGTGCTCGCCCTCGCGGACAAGGTCGCGGTCATGTACCGCGGGAAGATCGTCGGCGTGGTGCCGCCGGACACCTCGCGGGACGAGATCGGCCTGCTGATGGCCGGCATCACGGACGGCGGGGCCGCCCCGGCCACGGAAGCGGTGGGCGAGGACGCAGGGAGCCGGGAGAGCTCATGACCAGCGACAGCACCACCGAGCAGGAACCGCAGCCGCAGGAGCCCCTCGGCGGGCTGAGCGCGGCCGCGCGCAACGTCTTCACCGCGGAGAACTCGCTGCTGGTGACGCTGCTCGCGATCGTCATCGCGCTCGTAGTCGGCGCGATCCTGATGGTCGTCTCGGACACCGACACCCTGGGCAAGGCGAGCTACTTCTTCGCCTCGCCCGGCGACTTCCTCTCCGCGGTCTGGCACGACATCTCCAACGGGTACACCGCGCTGTTCAAGGGCGCGGTCTTCGACCCGGCCACGGTCAACGGCACGCCCGCGCAGTTCTTCGGCCCGATCAGCAACACCCTGCTCAACGCGACCCCGCTGATCTTCGGCGGCCTGGCGGTCTCGCTGGCCTTCACCGGCGGCCTGTTCAACATCGGCGGCCAGGGCCAGCTGATCACGGGCGCGATCTTCGCCGCGTACGTCAGCTTCGCCTGGCACCTGCCCGGCGGGCTGCACGTGCTCGTGGCGATCCTCGCCGGGGCGTTGGGCGGCACGCTCTACGGCGCGGTGGTCGGCTGGCTCAAGGCGTGGCGCGGCGCGCACGAGGTCATCGTCACGATCATGCTCAACTACGTGGCCTTCTACCTGCTCGGGTACCTGCTCAACGCCAACGGCTTCCACGACCCGGCCAAGCTCGGGCAGGCGGTCTCCAAGCCCGCCGACGCGGACGCCCGGCTGCCGCACCTGTTCGGCGACTCCGTCAGCACCGACGTCAGCCTGGTGATCGCGCTGGCCGCCACCGTCGCGGTGGCCTGGTTCCTCAAGCGCTCCAAGCTCGGCTTCGAGGTGCGCGCGCTGGGCATCAACCCGCGCGCGGCCCGGATCGCCGGCATCGACGTCGGGCGCACCCAGATCCTCGCCATGGGGCTGTCCGGGCTGCTGTTCGGCCTGGTCGGCGTCGTGCAGACGCTGGGCACCACGAACCCGAACGACAACTCGCTGAGCCCGAACATCGACGCCGGGCTCGGCTTCGACGCGATCACCGTGGCTCTGCTCGGCCGCAACCGGCCCTGGGGCATCGTCGGGGCGGCGCTGCTGTTCGGCGCCTTCAACGCGGGATCCTCGGTCATGCAGGCCAGCGCGCAGCTGCCGGTGGACATCGTGACCGTCATCAAGGCCGTCATCGTGATCTTCGTCGCGGCTCCGCGACTGGTGCAGGAGCTCTTCCGGCTGCGCTCCCGGCGCGCCGCCGTCCCGACTGGAGGCCAGGCGTGAGCGCCACCACCGCCGAGATCGCCGCGCCCACGGCCCGCGGCATCGACCGCGCCCGGCTCATCCCCGGCGCCGCACAGGCCCTGGTCGGCGCCTACGCCGTGTGGGCCTTCGGGCTCGGCTCGCGCACCGCGCACGGCGCACGCGCCGCGGTCGGCATGGCGCTGAACCCCAACGCCCCCGGCGCGCTGGGCATGCAGCGGTTCCCGGCCACCCCGGTCGCCGTCGCCTTCTCGCTGATCTGCGTCGCCTGTGGCGTGGTGCGCGTCTTCGTCCCGCTCAGTGCGGTCGGCCGCCGCTGGCTGACCGTCGGCTACGTCGCCTCGTTCGTCATCGCGTTCCTCGTCTGGGCCTCGGCCGGAACCAGCGCGCTCGGCGGCGTCAGCCTGCCCGGGGTGTTGCAGAACACGCTCATCGTGTCGGTCCCGCTGATCCTCGGCGCGCTGTGCGGCATCGTCTGCGAGCGCTCCGGCATCGTGAACGTGGCGATCGAGGGGCAGTTCCTGTTCGGCGCGTTCTCCTCGGCGATGGCCGCGTCGATGTCCGGCTCGGTGTGGATCGGCCTGATCGTGGGCTGCCTGTCCGGGGCGCTGCTCGGCTCGGTGCTGGCGGTGCTGGCGATCCGGTACCACATCGAGCAGGTCGTGCTCGGCGTCGTGCTCAACGTCTTCGCGCTCGGGCTGACCACGTTCCTCTACAACAAGGTGCTCTCGGCGAACGCCGCGCGATACAACCAGCCGCCGGTCTTCCAGTCGATCCGGATCCCTGGGCTGGCGAGCATCCCGGTGATCGGCGACGTGTTGTTCGACCAGAACGTGCTGTTCTACGCGACCTTCGTGATCGTCGCGGTGGTTCAGGTCGGCCTGTTCCGCACCCGCTGGGGCCTGCGCACCCGCGCCGTCGGCGAGCACCCGAGGGCGGCGGACACCGTCGGCGTCAAGGTGCTCGGCATCCGCTACCGCAACGTCATCCTGGCCGGGCTGGTCTCCGGCTTCGGCGGGGTCTGGCTCACCATCGGCCAGGTCGGCTCGTTCACCACGAACATGTCCGCGGGCAAGGGCTTCATCGCGCTCGCCGCGCTGATCGTCGGGCGCTGGTCGCCGGTCGGCGCGCTCGGCGCGGCGCTGCTGTTCGGCTTCGCCGGCGGGTTGAACAACTCGCTCGCCCCGCTCGGCACCCCGATCCCCGGCCAGGTCCTGTCCATGGCCCCGTATCTGGCGACCGTGTTCGTGGTCGCGTCGCTCGGCGGCATCGTGCGCGCCCCCGCCGCCGAGAACCAGCCTTACGTCAAGGGGTGATGATTACCCCATGATGGATGTGGACTGGCCCGCGTTGCGGGACGAGGCGCTGGCCGCGATGGGCAAGGCGTACGCGCCGTACTCGAAGTTCCCGGTCGGCGCCGCGGCGCTGGTCGACGACGGTCGTGTCGTCACCGGCTGCAATGTCGAGAATGCCTCGTACGGCCTGACGCTGTGCGCCGAATGCGGCTTGGTTTCGGCCTTGCACATGAGCGGCGGCGGTCGGCTCGTCGCCTTCGCCTGTGTAGACGCCGCCGGACGGCCGCTGATGCCCTGTGGCCGTTGCCGGCAGCTGCTTTACGAGCACGGCGGGCCGGAGCTGCTCGTCGAGACCCCGCAGGGTGTACTGAGGATGGCCGAGGTGCTACCCCAGCCCTTCGGCCCCGAGCATCTGGAACAGAGAGCCTCATGAACGTCATCGACGTGATCCGTGCCAAGCGTGACGGCGGCGAGCTGACGGACCCGCAGATCGACTGGGTGATCCGCGCCTACACCGGCGGCGCCGTGGCCGACGAGCAGATGTCCGCGCTGGCGATGGCGATCCTGCTCAACGGGATGACCCGGCGGGAGATCGGCCGGTGGACCGAGGCGATGATCGCCACCGGGGAGCGGATGGACTTCTCGGCGCTGGACCGGCCCACCACGGACAAGCACTCCACCGGCGGAGTCGGCGACAAGATCACGCTGCCGCTGGCCCCGCTGGTGGCCTCCTGCGGCGCGGCCGTGCCGCAGCTGTCCGGCCGCGGCCTCGGCCACACCGGCGGCACGCTGGACAAGCTGGAGTCGATCCCCGGCTGGCGCGCCTCGCTGACGAACGATCAGATGCTCGCCGTGCTGCGCGAGGCGGGCGCGGTGGTCTGCGCGGCCGGCGACGGGCTGGCCCCGGCCGACCGCAAGCTTTACGCGCTGCGGGACGTGACCGGCACGGTCGAGTCCATCCCGCTGATCGCCTCCTCGATCATGTCCAAGAAGATCGCCGAGGGCACCGGGGCGCTGGTGCTCGACGTGAAGGTCGGCTCCGGCGCGTTCATGAAGGACCGGGAGCAGGCCCGCCGGCTCGCCGAGACCATGGTCGCGCTCGGCACCGACCACGGCGTCAAGACGGTGGCGCTGCTGACCGCCATGGACACCCCTCTCGGTCTGACCGCGGGCAACGCGCTCGAAGTGCGCGAGGCGGTCGAGGTGCTGGCCGGGGGAGGTCCGGCGGACGTCGTCGAGCTCACCCTCGCGCTGGCCCGCGAGATGCTGGCGGCGGCGGGGATCGACGGTGTCGATCCGGCCGAGAAGCTGGCCGACGGCTCGGCGATGGACGTCTGGAACCGGATGATCCGCGCGCAGGGCGGCGATCCGGCGGCCGAACTGCCGACCGCCGGGGAGCGGCACGTGGTCGTCGCGCCGGTCACCGGAACGCTCACCCGGCTCGACGCGCTCGCCGTGGGGGTCGCCGCGTGGCGGCTCGGCGCCGGCCGCACCCGCAAGGAGGATCCGGTGCAGGCGGGCGCGGGCGTCGAACTGCACGCGAAGCCCGGTGACCCGGTCCTCGCCGGGACGCCGCTGCTCACTCTGCACACGGACACGCCCGAGCGGTTCGAGACCGCGCTCGACGACCTGCGGGGCTCGTACGCGATCAGCCCGGACGGGAGTTCCGGTCACGGGGAGGACTTCGCCGCACGTTCGCTCATCCTTGAGCGGGTTAGCGCATAAGGTACTGCGGTGACTGAAACGAATTTCTTGACACCGGACGAGATCAGGCAGGCGCCCAAGGTGGCGCTGCACGACCACCTCGACGGCGGCCTGCGTCCGCAGACCGTCATTGAACTCGCCGACGCCGCGGGCTACGCCGGGCTGCCGACCCATGACGCGGCGAAGCTCGGCCTCTGGTTCCGCGACGCGGCCGACTCCGGCTCGCTGCCGCGGTACCTGGAGACCTTCGACCACACGATCGCCGTCATGCAGACCGCGGACGCGCTGCGCCGGGTCGCCGCCGAGACGGTCGAGGACCTGGCCGCCGACGGCGTCGTCTATGCCGAGACCCGCTACGCCCCCGAGCAGCACCTGCGGGGCGGCCTGACCCTCGACGAGGTCGTCGAGGCGGTCAACGAGGGCTGCCGTCAGGGTGAGGAGCGCGCCGCCGAGGCGGGCCACTTCATCAAGGTCGGCACTCTGGTCACCGCGATGCGGCAGAACACCGAGCCCGGTCACAGCCTGAAGATCGCCGAGCTGGCGGTGCGGCACCGGGACCGCGGCGTGGCCGGCTTCGACATCGCCGGGCCCGAGCTCGGCTTCGGCCCGAACCTGCACGCCGACGCGTTCAAGTACCTGCGCGAGCAGTTCTTCCGCTTCACCATCCACGCCGGCGAGGCGGACGGCCCGTCGTCGATCGCCGAGGCGCTGCTGTGCGGCGCGGACCGGCTCGGCCACGGCGTGCGGATCATCGAGGACGTCGCGTTCACCGAGGACGACGCGCAACTCGGCCTGGTCGCCGCCTACGTGCGGGACAAGCGGGTCCCGCTGGAGGTGTGCCCCTCCTCGAACCTACAGACCGGCGTCGCCGGCGAGTTCGGTGCGCACCCGGTGCAGCGGCTCTACGAGCTCGACTTCAACATCACCGTCAACTGCGACAACCGGCTGATGAGCGGCACCACGATGAGCCGCGAGTTCGGCCTGCTGGCGGAGAACTTCGGCTGGGACCTGTCCGACCTGGAACTGGTGACGCTCAACGCGATCGACGCCGGGTTCCTGACGCACGACGTGCTCGACGCCATCGCGGACCAGATCATCAACGGCTACAGCGACCTGCGCGGCGACGAAGACGACGACTGACACCGGCGCTGCGTGAACCGAGCCCGGCGCGTGTGGATCAGCCGCCCGTGCCGGGGCTCGGGGCCGCCGACGCCTCACCCCTCATCGGGATGTACTGGTTGGTCGTGTCCGAACAGGCGTTCCAGATCACGTTGGAATCCTGGACCTGTATCCCGATCGACTCGATCTGGTCGTAGTACTGCATGGTGCAGATGAACTGCGACTTCGCCCGCTGGCCGAGCGGCTGGCTGAGGTTGTAGGCGCCGAGCAGCCCGTTGGCGCGCGGCTTGGCCACCAGACCCGACGGGACCGCCGAGCTGTAGCCCGCGGCCTGCTCGGCCTGTGTCGGACCCATGACCAGTGCTTCGAGCACTATCCGCTCGGACACCCCCACCCCGCCCTTCGTGGACCGGTAGGCAGGGGCGAGCCGGTCGTTCTGGTAGAAGAACACCAGGTACTGCGTCGAGCCGGGCGAGGTGTCGAACGGTGCGGCCGGCGAGGCCAGCTGCGCTGCGGGCGCGGCGCCGAGCACGATGATTCCGGTCGGCTGGATCCCGCAGGCCGCGCCGGTCGGCAGCAGCAGCGCCGCGAGCAGCGCGCCGCGCCGCAACCGCCGCTTCGCGTCGCGTCCGGACGGCCGCCTCGGCCTCACGTCTTCACTCCCAGTCGACCGAGGTTTCCCGGCTCCGTCGCCGGACCCAGCACGGGGTCGTCCGGCGCGGTGGAGGCCTCGCCGAGGACGCCCTTCGGGAACCTGAGGGTGAAGACGGCTCCGCCTCCCGGACGGTTGCCCGCCGACAGCTCGCCGCCGTGCATCCGGGCGTTCTCGAACGCGATCGACAGGCCGAGACCGCTGCCTTCGGAACGGCCGCGCGCCTTGTCCGCCTTGTAGAACCGGTCGAAGATGTGCGGCAGCGCCTCCGCCGGGATGCCCGGCCCCGAGTCCGCGACCTGCACCACCACGAACGCGTCGTCGTCGAACACGCTGAGCGCGACCGGCTCGCCGCCGTGCTTGAGCGCGTTGCCGACCAGGTTCGCGATCACCACGTCCATCCGCCGCGCGTCGATCCGGGTGGCCAGCATCGGCGGCGCGGTCACCGTCACCTTGCTGGTCCAGCCGCGGGTGGCCAGCGTCGCCTCGACCAGCTCGGGCAGGTTGATGTCCTCGATCCGCATCGCCGCGGTGCCCGCGTCGAATCGGGAGATCTCCATCAGGTCCTCGACCAGCCGGGCCAGCCGCTTGGTCTCGTTGGCGATCAGGTGCGCGGCGGAGACCGTGGTCGGGTCGGCGTCCTCGACGTCCTCCAGCACCTCGGTCACCGCGGTCATCGCGGTCAGCGGGGTGCGCAGCTCGTGCGAGACGTCGGCGACGAACCGGCGGGACGCCGCGTCCATCGCGCGCAGTTCCGCCATCGACCGGGCCAGCGCCTCGGCGGTCTCGTTGAACGTCAGCGCGACGTCCGCTATCTCGTCGGTGCCCTTGACCTCGATGCGCACGTCGAGGTTGCCCTGCCCGAGCATCCGCGCGGCGTGGCCGAGCCGCCGGATCGGCACCAGCACGTTGCGGGTGGCCAGGAACGCCACGCCGCCGGCGCCGAGCAGCGCCAGCCCGCCGGAGAGCGCGCCGATGGTCACCAGTTCGGTCAGGATCGCCTGCTCGGCGTCCAGCGAGGTGAACAGGTAGACCTGCGGGCCGTTCGGCTGAATCTGCGTGCCGGTCAGCAGGTACGGCGTGCCGTTGACGACCGTGCGCTGCTGCACCACCTGGTCCAGCGCGGCGACCTGGAAGGCCTTCGGGATGTTCTGCGCGCTGAACTGGGAGTTGCTGGCCGAGGTGCCGTGCGGCGTGATCAGCACGACGACCACGCCGCCGCTGCCGTTCTTCGCCATCGCGTCGGCGATCTGCACGTCGGTCTGGCCCGAGCTGGACTGTTGCAGCTGCTGGCCGTTCTCCTGCACGTCCGCGATCAGCTGGGTGTTCGCGTTGCTGCTGACCCGGCTCAGCAGCGCGTCGCGGATCAGGAAGTACGAGGAGGCGGTGATGATCGCCGCGGTGATCAGGGCCACCGCGGCGAAGCCCACGAACAGCCGGGTGCGCATGCCGGACAGCCGCAGCCGGCGCCGGTGCAGGCCGGTGTGGGTGTGCCGTCTGCGCGCCTCGCGCTCCCAGGCGTCGTCCGGCCCGGGGGAGAAGCCAGCGGCCGTGCCGCGCGGCATCGGTGTCTTTCGATTCACCCGCCGGTCACCTCGGCGGGTCCAGCCGGTACCCGATCCCGCGCACGGTCCTTATCAGCCGCGGGTCGGACGGCACCAGTTCGACCTTGGCCCGCAGCCGCTGCACGCAGGCGTCCACCAGCCGCGAGTCGCCGAGGTAGTCGTGGTCCCAGACCAGGCGCAGCAGCTGCTGTCGAGAGAGGGCCTGGCCGGGCCGGCGGGAGAGCTCGACCAGCAGTTTGAGCTCGGTGGGCGTCAGCGAGATGGGAACGCCGCCCCGGGTGACCGTCATCGCGGCCCGATCGATCACCAGGTCGCCGAACACGGCCGTGTCGCCGATGTCGGCCACGCCGTTGCCCTGGCGCCGCAGCACCGCGCGGATGCGCGCATCAAGCACGCGGGGCTGTACCGGCTTGACCACGTAGTCGTCCGCCCCGGACTCCAACCCGACCACCACGTCGATGTCGTCGCTGCGCGCGGTCAGCAGGATGATCGGCACCTGGTCGGTGCGCCTGATACGGCGGCAGACCTCGAATCCGTCGAGGCCCGGCAGCATCACGTCGAGCACGACGAGCTCGGGGCGCTGTGTCTGCCACAGCTCAAGGGCCTCCTCGCCGGTGGCGGCGGTCGCGACCTGATGACCCTGGCGGGTCAGCGCGAGCTCGATCGCCATCCGGATCGACGGATCGTCTTCAACGAGGAGAAGGCTGGGCACCTACCCATTCTTACAAAAGTCACACGTAGATGGTCGAGTGGGCTGCGGGTTTTAGCAGACCTTCACGGTTATGGTCACTGTGTGTGGCAATCAGCGCTCTGAACCGTGATCGCGGCGCAACTGTGATGACTCCCAGTAGTCGCAGACTCGCGCTCGGTTGGAGAATGTGCCGGTTCCACGGCCCCTGTGGCAAAGCTGTGACGGGAGGAGTACGTGACGATGAAGTGCGGGGGCCAGGCTGGTCACCATGAGCTTCCAGACTCTGGCACCACATCCGACCCCCGACTGCCCTGTGGACGCGGATGAAGTGGAATCCGGTTCCATGCAGGTAAACGCCCAGGTAGATATCACAGCGGTGGATGCCACAGTGGTAGGCGTCACAGTGGTAGACGTCGCGGCGGGAAATGTCATGGCGGGAAATGTCACAGCGCGGGCCGCCTCGGCCGCTGACGCACCGGCGGACTTCGCCGCGTACGTCGCCGAGCGCCGCTCGTCGCTGCTGCGTACCGCGCACCAGGTGGCCGGTGACCGCACCGAGGCCGAGGACCTGTTGCAGGAAGGCCTGCTCAAGACGTACCAGGCCTGGCACCGGATCGAGGACAAGGCGGTCGTCGGTTCGTATCTGCGCCGGACGATGACCAACCATCAGATCTCCCAGTGGCGCAAGCGCCGCGTCGAGGAGTACCCGACCGACGAGCTGCCCGAGCACGGCTACGACGGCGAGTCGATGTCCCAGGTGGAGATGCGGGTCGCGGTCGCCCGCGCGCTGATGCGGCTGTCGGCGCGCGACCGCGAGGCGCTCTCGCTGCGTTACTACGGCTCGTACACGGACACGGAGATCGCCGAGCGGATGGGTGTCTCGGTCGGTACGGTCAAGTCGGCGCTCTGGCGCGCGCTGCGAAAGTTGCGAGACGACCCGGCGCTTCGCCCGCTGGCCGGCTATGTGTCGCAGAAGAGCGAGTGGCTCACGCAGCCGCAGGCTGCCTGAGTGCGGGACCGTGCAAGGCTGAGATAGAGCAAGGCAGCGCAAGGCTGAGGTACGTGCGCAGCACCGTTACGCGGCATGGCCGTGTGGCGGTGTCACGGTCGTGACCATCACGGATTATCGGAGGCTGCGGTTCGGATCTTGACGGATCGGCCGGGGCGAGCACTTCAGCCACGCTCGGTAATGTGGAAGTCTTGCGCCGAAAGAAAACCGGACCGATACGGGAGCGTTCCACCCAGATGCCTGAGACGTTGAAAAAGCTGCGGGAACCGGCGGCGTTGGCCGCCGTCGTGTACGCGGGTCTGGTGATCCTGGTGGGAATCATCAACCTGCTGGCCCCGCCGGGCAACGGCGGGACGTCGGTGCCGTTCGCCGACCGGGCCTTCGACGAGTCGACCGTCTTCCTCGACCTGGACATCGCGGCGGCGGTGGCCTTCGCGGTGTACCTCGCCAACCACGTCGCCCCGGCGCTCGCCAAGGCGCGGCTGATCACGCTGGTCGCGCTGGTCGAGGTGGGCTTGGCGGCGCTGTTCGGTGTGGTGGCGGCGCTGGCCCAGTTCGGCGCGAGCGGCGTCGACGGCGAGAGCAAGCTGCTGAAGTTCTTCAGTGCGGCGGGCGGCGCGGCCGTCGTGGCAGTCGCCGGCTTGTTCGTGTGGCTCACCTGGCAAACGCTTGCCCCGGCGCGTCCGACGCAGGGCCAGGGCGGTGCGTTCGTCGGCGGCAACTGGCCGGGCGGCCCCGGCGCGAGTGGGCCCAACCCCGGCGCAGGCGTCGGCGGCCAGCAGTACGGCCAGCCCGCCCCGCCTCCCGGTGGCTTCGGCTGGTCGCCGCAGCAGGGCACCCAGCCGATCGGCGGCCAGTCCATGCCGACCGCATTCGGCCAGCAGCCGGGCGGCCAGCAGGCAGGCGGCTACGGCCAGCCCCAGCCCCAGGGCGCGCCACAGCCGTTCGGCACCGACCGCACGCAGATGCTGCCGCCGGTCCAGCCCGGCCAGCCCCCGTTCGGCCAGCAGCCAGGCCCGGGCCAGCAGCCCGTCCAGCTGCCCGGTCAACAGCGTGGCCAAGCCCCCGCGCTCTCCGGCAGCGGCTCGCAGCAGACCCCGCCGCTCCCGCCGACCATGCAGGGTTACGCGGCGCAGCCCTCGCCGTGGTCGCCGGGCGGCCCCGGTGGCGGCGGCCAGCACGCGGGTATGCACCAGCAGCCCGGCCAACCTTTGCCACCGGCGCCGGGCCAGCAGATCCCTCCGGCCCGCAACGAGGACCAGGACCCGCAGCACCCCGGCCCGTTCCAGATCGGCGACTGGCGTTCCGAATAGCTCTGAGTGCTTCCGAGCAATCCGAGTAGTCGCAGCGCCGCGCCGAGTAGTCGTAGGTAGCTCCGGCCCTGATCCTGAGCAGTCCTAGACCCGAGCAGTCCTAGACCTGGGCACTAGCAGAGTGAGGGCCCGTCACTTCGGACCGGCACCCGGATATCCGGGTGCCGGTCCGTTTTTGGACAGAATTCTGCAAGCACCGCGCTGAGCCGACGGACGAAAAACCGCGCGCTATGCAAGCGTTCGCGCGTACGCTCTCGATGCCGGTCCGGAGATTCCCCACGGGTCTCTGGACCGGCGTTTCGCATCACCCCGGCGACCAGCCCCGGCACCGCCCCGGCGTCGGGGCTGGCATGGGTCCCGGCGCTGGTCCTGATATTGAGCTGGTATTTGAGTCCCGGCATCGGCTCCGGTGTCAGCCACAGTGCCAACTCAGCGTCCGCCGCACTCCGTGCCGTCCCGACGTCGGCAGTGTCCGTCGAACGTTGACTTCCGCCGACCGCTGCCCTCTGTCGACTGCTGCCTTCTATCGACTGCTGCGTTCTATCGACCACGGTCCTTTTCGACCACTGCCTTCCATCGAGCGGCTTCATCGACCGCTGCCTTCGCTCAGACGCCTACCGGGTGCCACACGGTCTTGATCTCCAGGAACGACGTGATCCGGTCGAGCCCCGGATCTGTCGTCCAATCCGGGTTCGGCACCGGGCGCCGTAGCCGCTTGAGGTTCTGCGCGCCGGCACGCTCCAACTCGGTCGCGAGGCTCGGATCCTCGACACCGGCCAAGTCGAGCGCGTCCACGTCGAGGTGCTCGGCCAGCGGCTTGCCGAGTTCGGCGACGCGTCCGGTGAGGAGGTTGACCACCCCGCCCGGCAGGTCGGAGGTGGCCAGCACCTCCGCGAGCGTGATCGCGGGCAGCGCGGCCGCGTCGGGCGCGACCACGACGGCCGCGTTCCCCGAGACGATGACCGGAGCGAGCACCGAGACCAGGCCGAACAGCGACGGCCGCAGCGGCGCGAAGACCGCCACCACGCCGGTCGGCTCCGGAGACGAGACGTTCCAGTACGGTCCGGCCACCGGATTGACCGTGCCGCGGACCTGGCTGAGCTTGTCGGCCCAACCCGCGTACCAGACCCACCGATCGATCGCGGCGTCTACTTGAGCGAGGGCCGAGTCCTGTGTGACTCCCTCGACCGCGGCCACCTCGCCGGCGAACTGCTCGCGTCGCCCCTCAAGCATCTCGGCGATCCGGTACAGGACCTGGCCGCGGTTGTACGCCGTGGCCCCTGACCAGCCGCCGAACGCGGATCGCGCCGCCTTCACCGCGTCGCGGGCGTCCTTGCGGGAGGCCAGCGCCGCGTTCGCCAGGAACTCGCCGTCCGCAGAGGTCACCTGATAGCTCCGTCCGCTCTCCGAGCGCGGAAACGCTCCGCCGATGTAGAGCTTGTAGGTCTTGCGCACGGCGACACGCACACGGCTCCACGTCTCCGCAGCCGCCGCGTCATCAGTCATTTGCTTTACCACCTCGTCAGGCGCCTCCGCGACAGCTCGGGTCTCCTTCAGCGGGCCGTTCTTCGCTGCCGCCTTGCCGGTCTTCTCAGACATCGAGGTACGCCTCCAGACCGTGTGCCCCGCCCTCCCGGCCGTAGCCGGACTCGCGGTAGCCGCCGAAAGGCGACGACGGATCGAACTTGTTGAACGTGTTGGCCCACACCACGCCTGCGCGCAGCTGCTTGCTTATCGCGAGAATGCGCGACCCCTTCTCGGTCCAGACGCCCGCCGACAGGCCGTATGGCGTGTTGTTGGCCTTTGCCACCGCTTCCTCGGGAGTGCGGAAGGTCAGGACGGACAGCACCGGGCCGAAGATCTCCTCGCGCGCGATCCGGTGCGTCGCCGAGACGTTGGTGAACACGGTGGGTACGAACCAGTAGCCGGTGGACGGCAGTTCGCAGGCCGGCGACCAGCGCTCGGCGCCCTCGGCCTCGCCCGCCGCCGCGAGTTCGGTGATCTTGGCGAGCTGTGCGGCCGAGTTGATCGCGCCGACGTCGGTGTTCTTGTCCAGCGGATCGCCGACGCGCAGAGTCTCCATCCGGCGGCGCAGCGCGTCCATCAGTTCTTCCTCGATCGACTCCTGCACCAGCAGCCGCGACCCGGCACAGCAGACCTGGCCCTGGTTGAAGAAGATCGAGTCGACGATCCCCTCGATCGCCTGGTCGATCGGCGCGTCGTCGAACACGATGTTCGCCGCCTTGCCGCCGAGCTCAAGCGTCACCTTCTTGCGGGTGCCCGCGACGGCACGCGCGATGCTGCGTCCGACCTCGGTCGAACCGGTGAACGCGACCTTGTTCACGTCCGGGTGCGCGATCAGCGCCGCCCCGGTCTCGCCCGCGCCGGTCACGATGTTGACCACGCCGGGCGGCAGCTCGGCCTGCACGCAGATCTGCGCGAAGGCCAGCGCGGTCAGCGGGGTGGTCTCGGCGGGCTTGAGGACCACCGTGTTGCCGCAGGCCAGTGCCGGAGCGATCTTCCAGGCCAGCATCAGCAGCGGGAAGTTCCACGGGATGACCTGCGCCGCGACGCCGAGCGGCCGCGGGTCCGGGCCGTAGCCCGCGTGCGAGAGCTTGTCCGCCCAACCCGCGTAGTGGAAGAAGTGCGCCGCGACCAGCGGCAGGTCGACGTCCCTGGTCTCCCGGATCGGCTTGCCGTTGTCGATCGACTCCAGTACCGCCAGCTCCCGTGAGCGCTCCTGGATGATCCGGGCGATCCGGAACAGGTACTTGGCCCGCTCCGATCCGGGCAGCCGCGACCAGATCCGGTCGTACGCGTGGCGCGCGGCGGCCACCGCGCGATCGACGTCCGCGGCCGAGGCCACGCCGAACTCGGCGAGTACTTCCTCGGAGGCCGGGTTCACCGTCTTGAGCGAGCCGCCGGTGGCCGGGACGAATTCGCCGCCGATGAACAGGTCATAGCTCGGCTCGATCTTGACGATGGCGCGCGACTCGGGCGCGGGGGCGTACTCGAACAGCGCTGTGCGCTCGTTCGCCTGTGTTCGCTCGGGTACTTGTGACATGCCGTCAGTCCACCGTCACGTAGTTGGGGCCGGAGTAATGGCCGGAGGTCAGCTTCTGGCGCTGCATCAGCAGATCGTTGAGCAGCGAGGAGGCGCCGAACCGGAACAGGGCCGGATCAAGCCAGTCCGGGCCGCAGGTCTCGTTGACCACCACCAGGTACTTGATCGCGTCCTTCGCCGTGCGGATCCCGCCGGCGGGCTTCATCCCCACGGTCCGGCCGCCGGCCGCCCGGAAGTCGCGCACCGCCTCCAGCATGACCAGCGTCACCGGCAGCGTCGCGGCGGGGGAGACCTTGCCGGTCGAGGTCTTGATGAAGTCAGCGCCGGCCAGCATCGCCAGCCACGAGGCGCGCCGCACGTTGTCGTAGGTGACCAGTTCACCGGTCTCCAGGATCACTTTGAGGTGCGCCGCGCCACAGGCCGCCTTCACCGCCGCGATCTGCTCGAAGACCTCCGCGTACCGCCCTGTGAGGAACGCCCCGCGGTCGATCACCATGTCGATCTCGTCGGCGCCGGCGGCCACCGCGTACCGGGTGTCGGCGAGCTTGACCTCCAGCGAGGTGCGACCCGAGGGGAACGCGGTGGCGACCGACGCGACGTGGATCCCGGTGCCGTGCAGCTCCCGTCTGGCGACCGCGACCATGTCCGGGTACACGCACACCGCGGCGACCTGAGGGCACGTCGGGTCGGCCGGATCGGGCCGCCGCGCCTTCGCCGCGAGCGAGCGGACCTTGCCGGGGGTGTCCGCGCCCTCCAGCGTGGTCAGGTCGATCATCCGGATCGCCAGGTCGAGCGCGAAGCCCTTGGACGTGGTCTTGATCGAGCGGGTGCCGAGCCGGGCGGCCCGAGCCTCCGCGCCGACCTTGTCCACGCCGGGCAGCCCGTGCAGGAAACGGCGCAGCGCGGCCTCGCTGCCGGTCGCCGCGCCCAGATCGAGGTGCCCGGCGCCGGCCCGGTCAGCCGGCGCCCTGCCCTGGCCTATTTCCGGGAGCGGTTCTGTGTGCGGCAGCTGGGCTGCCTCGGTAGTGCTGGTCATGCAATCCACAGTAATCGGCGGCCGAGCCGGTCGCTCGATTCGTTTTCGAAGCTGTGGATAACTCCTTTTCGAGCTTGACCGTGGCCGGCGGCGCAGGGGCGGCTGACGCGCAGCGGCGGGCGACCCTACAGCCGCACACAAGGCCACGGTCAAGCTCGAAGAGCCTGGATAACCGGCTCTTCGAACGGAATGTCGAGGAATATCTTCGGCGGGGTTCGAAAGAGGCCGGGTGGCGTCGGGCCACCCGCGCGTGGACCGGCCAGGGCGCGTGGGGCAGAATCCAGGTTCATGACGCCGCTCACAGCCGACCCCAGTTCGCCATCCGAGAAGCCGACTGTGTACCGCGGCGCGGGCGCGCTCATCGGCGGTGCGCTCGTCGTGCTGTTCTGCGGTTTCGGCTCGGTCGACCTGATGGTCGAGGACGGCACCAGGGACCTGACCGGCGCCGCGATCCTCGCGTTGGTCGCGGTGCTCGCCTGGCTCTACGGCGTCTACCCGGCTGCGTTCGCCTGGACCGATCGGCTCGTCGTGCGCAACCCGTTCCGCACCATCGCCCTGCCGTGGGAGACGGTGACCGATCTGAGTGCGCGGCTGTCTTTCGTCGCCCGCACGGAGACCAAGCGGTACACGGTATGGGCGATCCCGGTGTCGCTGCGCGATCGCCGCAAGTCCGAGCGCGTGCGGATGAAAGAGATGTCGCAGGCGCAGCGCGCGGCCAGGCGAGGTGTCTCGTCCGAGTTGCTCCAGCCGAGCCGCGGCCGGCGCCCGTACGACGCGGTCGACCGGCTCTCCTTCGCCGACCAGGCGATCTCCGAGATGGACGCGCGACGCGAGGCGCACACGGTCAAAGCCAGGCTCGCCGCCAAATATGCAGGCGCGGGTGAGGGCGGGAGCGGGGCTGGCCAAGCGGTGGAAACGGCGCCGATGCTTTCGGGCACCATCCGCTGGTCTTGGCTTTCGCTCGGGCTGTTCGCCGCGTCAGTGCTCTTCGTGATCGCCGCGTTCAGCGTGTGATAGCCCCAGTGGGCCGGGGTCGCAGCCCAGTAGCTCAGTCTGCGCTGAGGCGTTCCCGCAACGCGGCCTTCAGCGAGTCGAGCAGCGTGGTGGCGTCGGCCGCCGAACCACGCGTCACGACTTCGATGTAGCACTTGAGCTTGGGCTCAGTGCCCGAAGGCCGCACGACGATGCGTGTGTCGCCGTCGAGCGAGAGCCGCAGCCCGTCGGTCGGTGGCAGGCCGGGCGAGCCGAGCGACAGATCGTCCAGCAGCGTCACCGCCAAACCGGCCAGCTCCTTCGGCGGCGCGGAGCGCAGCGAGGCCATCATCCGCGTGATCTGCTCCAGATCGTCGACGCGGATGGAGAGCTGGTCGGTGGCGTGTCGGCCATACTCGGCGGCGAGACGCTCCAACTCGTCTTCGACGGTGCGCCCTTCCGCCTTGAGCGTCGCGGCCAGCTCCGCGACCAGCAGCGCCGCAGTGATCCCGTCCTTGTCCCGCACGCCCTCGGGGTCGACGCAGTACCCCAGTGCCTCCTCGTAGGCGTAGGACAGGTCATCGACCTTCGTCAGCCACTTGAATCCGGTCAGTGTCTCGCGGTAGTCGATCCCGTGCCGCCGCGCGATCTTGCCGAGCAGGGTCGATGAGACGATCGTCGTGGCGAACGTACGCGCACCGCCCCGCTCGGCCAGATACGCGCCCAACAGCGCGCCGACCTCGTCGCCACGCAGCATCCGCCACCCGGCCGTACCGTTGTCACGCCGCGCTCCGGCACCCTCTGCACCGACCGGGACAGCTACCGCGCAGCGGTCCGCGTCGGGATCGTTCGCGATGACCAGGTCCGCGTTCGAATCCTTGGCGAGCGCGAGTGCGAGGTCGATCGCGCCCGGCTCCTCCGGGTTGGGGAACGCCACGGTGTGGAAGGTCGGATCCGGGTCCTGCTGCTGAGGAACCGTGATCGGCGCGGTGAAACCGGCCCGGCGGAACGCCTCGACGAGCACGGTGCCACCGACGCCGTGCAGCGCCGTGGACACGACGCGCAGATCCCGTGGGCCCACAGGGTTGAGGCTGGTCAAATGAACGGCGCGCACCGCGCGGTCGAGATACGCGTCCAGCACGGAGTCGTCCAGCGTCTCCCATTCGGTGCCACGCGGTACCGAACCGAACGTCCCGACTGCGGCGATCGCCGCGGCGATCCGCTCATCGGCCGGGGGAGTGATCTGGGAGCCGTCGCCGAGGTAGACCTTGTAGCCGTTGTCGCGCGGCGGATTGTGACTCGCCGTCACCATGACGCCCGCGCACGCTCCCAGATACCGGATCGCGAACGCGAGCACCGGCGTGGGCAGCGGCCTCGGCAGGATCATCGGACGAAGCCCCGCGCCGCTGAGCACCTCGGCGGTGTCCCGCGCGAACACGTCGGAGTTCTTCCGCGCGTCGTACCCGATGACGACCGGCTCGTCAGCATGGCCGGTGTCTAACAGATAGCGACTCAGCCCGGCGGCGGCTCGGCTGACCACGACCCGATTCATCCGGTTCGGTCCCGCGCCGAGTTCGCCGCGCAAGCCGGCGGTACCGAACTGGAGCGTTCCGGCGAAGCGGTCCGTGAGTTGATCGTAGGCGTCGGAGTCGCCCGCGTCGGCGTTCGTGCACGCCTCGATCAGCGCACGCAACTCCTCGCGCGTCTCGGGATCGGGGTCCTCGTCCAGCCAGGTCCGTGCGCTGGAGAGCAGTCGTTCCACGGCGACTCCCTTTGTCTTACGTGTAGCCAGTAGCCGAGCCTTGGATCCCTGTCAGCGTCAGCGCCTAGAGGCGGCTGAGCACGTCGCGCAGCAGAACGCCCATACGCGCTGCCGATGCGTTACCCGTATCGATGACCTCTTGCGCGCTCAGCGGCTGCCCTGTCATCCCGGCGGCCATGTTGGTCACCAGCGAGATGCCCAAGAGCTCGGCTCCGGCCTCACGCACCGCGATCGCCTCAAGCACCGTGGACATGCCTACAAGGTCCGCGCCGAGCGTACGTATCATCCGGATCTCGGCCGGAGTCTCGTAGTGCGGCCCGGTCAGTTGCACGTACACGCCCTCCGTGAGCGTGGAGTCGACTTCCTTGCACAGCGCACGCAGCCGTGCCGAGTAAAGGTCCGTCAGGTCCACGAAGTTCGCGCCGACGATCGGTGAGGTCGCGGTCAGGTTCAAGTGATCGCTGATCAGCACCGGCTGCCCTGCCGAGTACGCCGGATTCACCCCGCCGCAGCCATTGGTCAGCACGACGGTCGAGCAACCCGCGGCGACCGCTGTGCGCACGCCGTGCACGACGCGTGCGACGCCGTGCCCTTCGTAATAGTGCGTGCGGCCAAGGAAGACCAGGGCTCGCTTTCCGGATCCGGACAGCCGCACGGACCTGATCTTCCCGGCGTGCCCGAGCGCTGCCGCCGCGGTAAACCCGGGCAGTTCGGTGACCGGGAACTCGTGCTCCGGGGTGCCGAGCGCGTCGGCCGCGGGTACCCAGCCGGAGCCGAGGACCAGCGCGATGTCGGGCGTGCCGCCGATCCTCGCGGTCAGCGCCTTCGCCGCGTCACGGGCGGCCTCGTACGGGTCGGTGCTCGTCGTGCTGGTGCTCGTCGCGTCGGAGCTCGTCTCAGTCGTCACGCATCAGACGATATAGCCGCTACGGGTACGACGCTGTCCATGGCTGGCGCGGCGAGCACCGCCACAGCCACAGCGGCAGCCGTAGCCATCGGGGTGTCATCGACGTGCCGCGTGCGGATGTCGCGCGAGAGTAGCGTCAGCCCGCTCGCTGTGAGGATGACCACAACGGCCGCATACTGTGTCGCCGATACGCCGATCGCCGATGCGATAGGCCCGGCGAGCAGCGCACCGATCGGCATCGACATCACCGAGCCGAGGACGTCGTACGCGGAGACGCGGGCCAACTTGTCCGCAGGGATGTAACGCGCCATCACCACGTTCCACTGGACCATCATTGTCTCGATGGCGATCCCCACCCCGAGGCTGGCGACGCAGATGAGCCACACCGGCCACAGCATCGCCAGCGCGAGTGAGGGCAGCGCGATCGTCGCGCCTATCACCGAGACGAACAGCATCGGCCGCTTCGGCGAGTAACGCAGCGCGACGAATCCGCCGACGATCAGTCCGATCGACTCGAAGGCCATGATCGTGCCCCACGCGGCCGGTCCGCCGAGGTGCGCGGCGGCCACTGCCGGGCCGAGCACGCTGAACGAGCCGTACCAGCACATCAGGACCACCGAGTACTCCAGCGCGATGCCCCACAGCCAGCTGTGCGACCGGAACTCGTCCCAGCCTTCGCGCAGCTCGCTGAAGATGCCCGGATGGTGTTCGCGTTCGGTCGCTGCGGCCCGGATCAGCAGGTTGGGCGCTACGGCTGCGGCCATTCCGATCGCGTCGGTGGCCAGCGCCCAGCCGGGTCCGACCGCCGCGACGAGGAAGCCGCCTGCCGCCGCGCCGCCCATCATCGCGCCGTTCATGACCAGTCGGCTGACCGCGTTCGCCTGCCGGAGTTCCGCATCGGGCACCAGCTTGGGCAGCAGCGCCTGCGAGGCCGGATAGAAGATCGCGAGGGCGGTACCCGTCCCCGCCTCCAGTGTGATCATCTGCCACAGCGCTGCGTTGTGCGTCAGCACGAGCAATCCCAGCGTGCCCTCACAGATGGCGACGAGGAAGTTGGCGAACGCGATGACGTACTGAGGCGGAATCCGGTCCGCGATCACCCCGCCGAGTGGCGCGAACACGAGGTTCGGCGCGATCTGCGCGGCGAGCACATACGACAAGTCCGCGGTCGAGCCGGTACGTGCGAGCACGGCGAATGACACGCCGACCACGGAGAAGGCGAAGGCTGACGGCGCCAGGAAGCGGTCGGCGAGCAGTAGCCGGAAGTCCCGGTAGCGGAGCACGCCGAAGCGAGTTGACATCGACGTTGACATGGCAATCCGCTCCCCAAAGGCTGTGTCTTCGACGGTATCCGAGGCCTCCGACAACGCGCCAACGCATTTCCGCTTCCATCGGTACATGGCCGGTAACAGGGCAGGTACCTGGGACAATTAGACTTATCCCGTGACACGTATCGCGATCATCGGTGGTGGACCCGGCGGCTACGAGGCGGCCTTGGTGGCTGCGCGGCTCGGCGCGGAGGTGACCATCGTCGATCGCGACGGTATCGGCGGAGCCGCCGTGCTGACCGACTGCGTGCCCTCCAAGACGCTGATCGCCACGGCCGACGTGATGACCGCCTTCGAGGACGCGCCTGAGCTCGGTGTCCTGGTCGGCGAGAGTGGCGGGGACTGTGTGACCGGGGTCGATCTCGGCCGTGTCAACGCGCGCGTCAAGGCGTTGGCCGCGAAGCAGTCGGAAGACATCGCCGAGGGATTGTCCAAGGCGGGCGTCGCGGTCGTGCGTGGTTCCGGGCGGCTGGCCGACGGGGGCGCGACGGTCGAGGTCGCGACCGTCGGCGGCTCGACGGAGAAAATCGGTGCGGACGCGGTGATCATCGCGACCGGGGCGCGTCCACGTGAACTACCGTCCGCGAGGCCGGACGGCGAGCGGATCCTGACGTGGACTCAGCTCTACGACCTCGAAGAACTGCCCGAGGACCTGATCGTCGTCGGTTCGGGAGTGACGGGCGCCGAGTTCGCCGGTGCGTACCAGGCGCTCGGCTCGCAGGTCACCCTGGTCTCGTCGCGCGGCCGGGTCCTGCCGGGCGAGGATCAGGACGCAGCGGCTGTGCTTGAGGAGGTTTTCCAACGGCGCGGCATGCGCGTGCTGAGCCGCTCCCGGGCGGCGTCGGCGACCCGCGAGGGTGATCGCGTCACGGTGATGCTTGAAGACGGCCGCACGGTACAGGGCACGCATTGCCTCATGGCGGTCGGTTCGTTGCCGAACACCGAGGATCTAGGGCTGGCGGCGGCGGGTGTGCAGACGACGCCCTCAGGCCACATCGCTGTGGACCGCGTTTCGCGTACGACGGCGGCGGGCGTGTACGCGGCGGGTGACTGCACGGGCCTCCTGCCGCTGGCTTCGGTGGCGGCGATGCAGGGGCGTATCGCGGTCTATCACGCGTTGGGTGAGGCGGTTTGGCCGATAAACCTCAAGCGGGTCTCGTCGAACATCTTCACCGCGCCGGAGATCGCGACGGTCGGCCGCACCAGTTTCAATGCGGAGAACGGCGATCCGAAGTTCGACGTGGTGAAGCTGCCGTTGGACACGAACCCGCGCGCGAAGATGCTCGGCTTCCACGACGGCTTCGTGAAGCTCTACGCACGTCCGGGCTCGGGCACGGTCCTTGGCGGCGTCGTCGTCTCACCGCGGGCGAGCGAACTGATTCACCCGGTGGCGCTCGCGGTGGACCTGCATCTGACAGTGGATCAGGTCGCCTCGGTGTTCACCGTGTACCCGTCGTTGTCGGGTTCGATCGCCGAGGCGGCCCGCCGCCTGCATCAGGAAGAGGAGTGAGCGGGAACGCAGTCCGGTTCAGTCTTTGATTTCGCAGAGGATGGCTCCGGCGCTCACGCTCGTCCCGACCTGTGCGGCCAGCGCAACAACCGTGCCGGCTTTGTGCGCGGTCAAGGGTTGCTCCATTTTCATCGCCTCCAGCACCACCACCAGGTCCCCCACCGCCACCACTTGTCCTTCCACCACGCCGACCTTCACCACGGTGCCCTGCATCGGTGAGCACAGCGCGTCCCCCGTGACCGCCGTCGCGCCGCGCCCGCCGCCGGCACGTCGTCCCGGCGCCCGGCGCACACCCCCACCCGCACGCGCACCAGGGCCGCTCGAACCGGCGGTCGTGGCCAAAGCGGCGGGCAGCACCACCTCCAGGCGCCGCCCCGCCACCTCCACCACCACCCGTTCCCGCTCCACTGGTTCCGGCGCGTCGATCGCCGGGCCCTCAAACGGCGGGATCACCGTGGCGAACTGCGTTTCG
>NZ_DASYZI010000078.1:0-4732 GCF_035946395.1 Actinocrinis sp. | reverse complement strand
GCCGCGTGGAACAGCAGCTGCGAGAGCGGGCTCCTGAGCAGCGGCAGCACCACCTGGGTCTCAGGGTCTCCGAAACGCACGTTGAACTCGACGACGCGTACGCCGCGCTTGGTGAGCGCGAGTCCCGCGTAGAGCAACCCGACGAAAGGTGTCCCCCGGCGGTGCAACTCATCGACGGTCGGCTGAAGCACCAGCCGCATGACGTCGTCCACGAGCTCATCGGGAGCCCACGGCAATGGCGAATAAGCCCCCATACCGCCTGTGTTCGGGCCCGAATCGTCGTCACCGGCCCGCTTGAAGTCCTGAGCAGGCAGCAGCGGCAGGACGGTCACGCCGTCTGTCACAGCGAACAGCGATACCTCTGGACCGTCGAGGAACTCCTCGATCACGACGCGGCCACACGCGCCGGCGTGTTCAAGGGCAGCGCCTCGATCGTCCGTCACCACGACGCCCTTACCAGCGGCGAGCGCGTCATCCTTCACAACGTAAGGCGGACCGAACGCATCGAGGGCACGCGCGGCCTCCTCAGGCGTCGAGCAGACGAATGCCTCGGCCGTCGGCACCTGCGCGGCCGCCATGATCTCCTTCGCGTAGGCCTTGGAGCCCTCAAGGAGCGCGGCGGCCTTTGACGGTCCGAAGGCTGCGATTCCCGCGGCACGCACCGCGTCGGCGACTCCCGCGACCAACGGGGCCTCAGGTCCGACCACGACGAGATCCACGCCGAGTTCCCGCGCCAGCCGTCCGACGTCCGCCGGATCGAGTGAATCGACCCGGTGCAGCGTCGCGACACGGGCGATTCCCGGGTTGCCCGGGGCGCAATGGAGCGCGGTGACGGACTCGTCGAGGCTGAGCGCGTGGCAGATAGCATGCTCACGCCCGCCCCCGCCGATAACCAGGATCTTCACGCGCACTACCCTATAAGCGACCGGGCTTGACGTAGGCCATCCGAGCACGCATAAGGTCTCGGCATGGAACTTCAGGACGCGATCCGCACACGGCGGATGGTTCGGACCTTTGACGCCAATCGGCCGGTACCGCAGGAAGCTCTGGAACGCATCCTGCGCAACGGGACGCGGGCGCCCTCCGCCGGATTCTCGCAGGGGCAAGCGTGGCTTGTGCTGCGCGACGGGGACCTGGAGAAGTTCTGGCAGTTCGGTTCGGACGCGGTGAACGACACGGTCCGCACCGCGCCGCTGGTGATCGTGCCCTTCTCGTGCAAGCGCGTCTACCTGGATCGATACGCACAGTCCGACAAGGGTTGGACGGACCGCGACGAGGCGCGGTGGCCAGTCCCGTTCTGGCACATCGACACCGGGATGGCGGCGATGCTCCAGCTGTTGACGGCGGTCGACGAGGGTCTGGGCGCGCTGTACTTCGGGATCGTGCCGGATCAGGTGCAGCCGTTCAAGGACGCCTTCGGCGTGCCGGACGACCACGAGCCGATCGGCGCGATCGCGATCGGGTACGACGCCGGGGCGGAGAAGCGCGACCTGCGGTCACGTCGGCGCCCGATCGAGGAGCTCGTACACTTCGGGACGTGGTCGCGGTGACCCGATACGCCTTCTTCGACCTCGACAACACCCTGGTCGACCAGAACCGGGCGCTACAGGAGTGGGCCGAGCACTTCGTCGCGGACCGCAGGATCGACCCGGCGGCCGTGGACTATCTCGCGGTCAAGAGCTCGACCGCGACGACCTGGACCGAGTACGCGGAGGGCTTCAAGCGGCACTTCCAGCTGCCGGACAGCGTCGAGCAGTTGGTGCGCGACGTGACCGAGACGTACCCGCGCTACTTCATGCTCGAAGACGCCGTGGCCAACGGCCTGCGGCAGTTGCGCACGGAGGGCTGGCTGCTGGCGATCATCACCAACGGGGCGACCGCCATGCAGAACGCGAAGATCGACCACGTCGGCCTGCGGCACCTCGTGGACGGCGTCTTCGTCTCGGAGACCGAGGGCGTGCGCAAACCCGATCGGGCGATTTTCCAGCGGGCGGCGGACCACCTCCGCGTGGAGCTCAATCGGCGCACCGGCTGGATGGTCGGCGACTCGCTGGACGCGGACATCGCCGGCGGGATCGCGGCCGGTCTGCGCACCATCTGGCTGCCCGGTGGTCGCGAGCTGAGGGTGGCCGACCCGCAACCGGACAACCTGTGCAATTCGGTGGCCGACGCCATCAAACTGCTCGCCGGGCTCTGACAGGATCGGCGGATGTCATACCCGAGTGACCCAGCGGGCGTGAAAGGCACGAAGGGCGCGGCAACGACGGCGCGCTTCCGCCTGGCCGCCGACGTCGAGCAGATCGACTTCTGGTCCGGCTCGTCGACCCGCTTCGTCGCACCGGGCGTCGTGACCGACCGTGAGTTCGGTCTCTTCGAATGGAACCTGCCACCGAGCGGAGGCGGTGCGGATCCGCACTCCCACAAGACGTTCTCGGAGTCCTTCTACGTGCTCTCCGGCACGATCGGCCTCTACGACGGTGACCGGTGGATCAGTGCGCGACCGGGTGACTTCCTCTACGTGCCGCGCACCGGTGTACACGCGTTCCGTAACGACGCTGACGAACCCGCGTCGATGCTCATCCTCTTCGCCCCGGCGCCACCCCGGGAGAAGTACTTCCGGGAACTGGCTGAGGTCGCCGAATCCGGACGCACGCTCAGCTATGACGAGTGGACGGAACTGTTCGCGCATCACGACCAGTACCGTGCGTAGGGCGTAAGGAAGCGTAAGAAGCCTTAGGAAGGACGATCGCACCATGACCGCCCGCGTCAACGTGCTCACCGCCGGCTATGTCGGCGAACGCGTCGCCAGCACTGTCACGCTGATCCAGGACGGCGACGCCGTCATCGTCGTCGACCCCGGCATGGTAGTCACACGCGCCGCGATCCTCGGCCCGCTCACGTCGCTCGGCGTGAGGGTCGAGGAGGTCACGGATGTCGTGTTCTCCCACCACCACCCGGACCACACGCTCAACGCGGCGCTGTTCCCCAACGCACGCTTTCACGACCACTGGGCGATCTACCGCGACGACGTGTGGGACGCCCGCGAGGCGGACGGCTATGAACTCTCGCCCTCGGTTCGCCTCATGGCCACGCCCGGTCACACCGCGCAGGACATCTCGACCCTCGCCGAGACCGACGACGGCTTGGTCGTCCTGACCCACCTGTGGTGGAACGCCTCGGGCCCGGCCGAGGACCCGCTCGCGCAGGACGGCGCGCTGCTGCTGAAGAACCGCGACAAGGTGCTGGCGCTGAGCCCGGCGCTGATCATTCCTGGACACGGCGCCGCGTGGGCTCCCGGTGGGCCGACCGAGGCTTAGCAAGTCAGCGAGTTTGAGGCCGTGGACAGCCGACTGCTGACGTGGTACTCAGACGCGTAGCGTCATGTCGGCGTCAGTTGCGGGGGGATCAGGTGTTCTTTCGTCTGCTCAGTGGGCTCTTCGGCGAGCGCATCGGCCGCAGGGCCATGCGGATCATCAGCGTGATTCTGTTCCTCGTCGCGCTCGGACTGGTTGCCGGGGCGGTGAGCTCGACGATCACGGACAACAATCTGCGCGCTCATGGCGTGACGACGAATGCCACCATCGTCAACGTCCAGACGACCCGGACCTACTCGCACACATCGAAGACGTACACAAACTCGTACACGGACCTCATCACGTTCACCACGGCAAATGGCAGTCGGCAGCAGGCGTCGATCGACAATCCCGGCGACCGGACGGTCGGCGGCACGCTCGTAGTCGTATACGACCCGAACCACCCGAGCACCGTCGAGGAGAAATCCGATCTGAGCCATCCCTGGTGGCTCACCTTGACGATCTTCCTGGTGCTCGCCCTCGGCTTCGGGGCGGCAGCGATCTGGCTCTGGCACAAGGCGTCTCGGCTCGGTCGGCAGCAGCACGCGTGGGACGATGGCGTCCAGTTTGGTGTGGACCACCTGTAAAAACGCCACGAGCCCGGATGAGAGGGACTACCTCTCGCCCGGGCTCACTGTGGAGCTGCTGTACTGCCCCTAATCCAACCCCATGATTAGGCGCAGATTGGTCTCGACAGCGCGCATCTCTCCGGGAGACAGCAGTCCGAGCCGTCGCCTCAGGTGCGGCTTATCAACACTGTGAAGGTCCGTGCAGTTGACATAGGACTCGTCGTACTTCGTCAAACCGGTATCGGGGCCAACTCGAACATGCGTGTCTTTAGGCCCATCTGACCCCGTGATCAGTGCAACGGTCACGGACGATAGTGGCTGTGCGATCCGATTCGCGGTTAGTACAACGACTGGCTGCGGGCCAAGTGGTCGCGGAAGTGCACACGCCCAGACCTCACCGCGTAGCGGGGTGTCCCTGACGACTACCACTCGGCGTTGTCCGCAGCTAGGAGATCTTCCTCGTCGACAGGCATGACCCCTTCAGGCAAGGGGGCTGGTTTGCCCTGGTAGAAGGCACGAATACGCTCCGCCGCTTCGACCTCAGTTGCTTCGCGGTGAAGCAGCCGTAGCGCTTCCCGCAAGGCATCCGAGGTTGATTTAAAGTCAAAGACAAGCATGGAGTGGCTAAGCCATCGAGATTCCTCAGGTCGCAACCTAAATTGTGCGACTTGTACGAATTTCTCGACAACCTCGCTCTCGACTACGTCGATGACGTTGTTCTTATCATCCGGTGCCGCTGTCGGCTTGGTCGTGCCTCGCCTAGCTTGCCTTCCTGCTACAGCTCTGTGCGCGGTTGTTGTTGGCATCGTC
>NZ_DASYZI010000077.1:0-9264 GCF_035946395.1 Actinocrinis sp. | reverse complement strand
CTACGCCTAGCGTTCGCTGCGCCGTCGGCGCGCAACACACGCGCCGGCGTCTCGAATTCGCCGCCGCCCGATCGGCGGCGGCACAGGGAGGGGAGACTGAATGATCCGAATTCGTCCTGTTCCGGCTTTGGCGGTCGCCATCGCATCGGCGGCGGCGCTCGCAATGGGTCCCGCCGTCGCGCACGCGTCGGTCGCCGGATCTGCGGCCGGGGACCATCCGGCCGGCCAGGAATCGGCGAAGGTATCCGCGCGGGTGCACGCAAGCGCTGCTGCCCGGACGCACACCACGCCGAACCCGTTGCTGAAGGAGCAGTTCACCGAGGGCGCGGACGAGCTGCCCGAGGCCAACGTCGCAGCGCTCTGCCAGTCGTTCCTCGGCAGCCCGAACCCGTACGCCCCGATCGCGCCGAACGTCGACGTGATCAGCGGCGACACGGTCGTGCCGGTCGGCAGCCAGACCGGGTGCAGCGCGGCGCAGAACGAGACCACGGTCGCGCAGAACCCGAACAACCCGCGCAACCTGGTGGCCGGCTCGAACGACTACCGTGTCTTCAACAGCCGCGAGAACCGCAACGACGCCTCCGGCTGGGCCTACACGTCCTTCGACGGCGGCAAGACCTGGAAGGACGTCGTCGCGCCGCACCTGACCTTCCAGACCGGCGCGAGCGCTCCGCTGTCGCTGTCGGACTCGGCAGGCGACCCGGCGCTGGCGTTCGGCCCGCACGACACCGTCTACTACGCGAACCTGGTCTTCTCCCGGGACGCGCCGGCCGCCGGCGGCTCGCAGTCGGCCAGCGGCGTCGCCGTGTCCGCCTCGCATGACGGCGGACTGACCTGGGGCGAGCCGACCATCGTGCACCTGGACGGGTACAACGCGGATGGCACCGAGGGCCCGACGAACATCTTCAACGACAAGGAATGGGTCGCGGTCGACCAGCACACCGGTGCGGTCTACGTGACCTGGACCCAGTTCACGTTCGACTCGGCCGGCAACTTCCTCGAATCCCCGGTGGTCGTCGCGAAGTCCACCGACGGCGGCGCGAGCTTCTCCGCCCCGGCGCCGATCGGCCCGACGCTGGCGAACTTCACCACCGGCATCACCCCGTTCGGCAGCGGTACCAACCCGGTGGTCGCGAACGACGGCACGCTCTACGTCGCGTACGAGACCGCCGTCTGCCAGAGCGCCGCGTGCAACGCGCCGGCCGACCACGACGCGGTCGTCGTCGCGACCTCGCACGACGGCGGCGCGACCTTCACCAACCAGGAAGTCGCGCGCAACTTCGACTTCCCGTTCAACCCGGACGTGGCCAACACCACGCTGACCGGCGAGAACTTCCGGATCAACTCGTTCCCGCAGCAGACCTACGACCGTGTGGCCAACAGGCTCTACATCACCTGGGCCGATGACCGCAACGGCACGTACACCTCCTCCGGGGTGTCCGTGCACACCAACGGCACCAGCCTGCTGGTGTCCGCGGAGGCGACCCGGCACGGCGTGCTGAGCTGGTCGGCGCCGGCCCAGGTCGGCGCGGGCACCGACGAGGTGTTCCCGGCGGTCGCCGCGTACGACGGCCACGTGGCCGTCAGCTACTACACGCGGCATTACGACCCGGCGGGCATCGGCCTGGACTTCGCGATGGTGTCGGGCAACCGCAACTCGATCGCGAGGGCCGAGCAGCAGCGGCTGACCGGGCAGAGCGAGAACCCGGACGTGCAGTTCGTCTCGATCGGAGCGGTGTCCGGGCAGGTCCTTCAGGGCGTGTTCATCGGCGACTACACGGCGATCACGCTCGACGCGGACCTGAAGGCGCACCCGGTCTGGACCGACTTCCGCGGCAACCCCGGCGTGAACACTCCGAACCAGGACGTGGTGACGCAGGCGGCCTCGGTCAGCGGTGACGAGCAGTAGGTATAGGTAGTAGGTAAGTGGCAATTCAGTAGATTGGCCCAGCAAACAGGAGGGCTGGTCGTCCGGACGGGTGACCAGCCCTCCTGGCTTTCCGCGCCGCTGTCATGCCGCTGTCGTCACGCCACTGCCTCCAGGAGCGGGATCGGTAGCGGACGGGCGCCGACGCCGCTGGTGCGGCGGATGAGCGTGGCGTACCGCGAGATCATCCGGCGGCGCCCGAACGCGGCGCGCGTGGCGAGCAGCGCGAGGGTGAACTCGTCACGGCGGGCCAGCGCCTCGGCCCACGCGGCGGCGACGGCTTCGGCGTCCGGTTCGGCCAGCAGGCCGCGTCCGTCGACGATCGACGCGCAGTCGCCCACGTCCGTCGCGACCGGGATCGCGCCGCACATCATGCCCTCGATCAGGCACAGCGGCGCCGCTTCGCCGAAGGCTGATGTCAGCGCGACGACATCGGCCGCGGCGTAGAGCACCTGCGGGTCCTCGCGCGGGCCGAGCAGATGGATGCGCGGGTCGTGCGTTCCGGGAGTGCGTGCGAGCCCTGCGTCACGCAGGTCGTCGAGCAGGCGCGGGTTGCCCGCGGTCATGCCGGTGCCGCACATCAGCACGTGCGCGGCCGGGTGCGCGGCGAGGAACTTCGCGGCGGACGCGAGGAAGAGCGGCACGTTCTTCATCGTGTCGTAGCGCGCCGCGAACGCGATCACCGGGGCGTCCGCGCGGATGGCGAACGACCGGCGCATCCGCGCGCGGGCCCGTGGATCGGGGCGGAAACGGCGTAGGTCGACGCCGTTGGGGATCACGTGCAGCAGGCCGTCCGGAATCCCGGCGTCCCGATAGGCGGTGCGCGCCGACTCGGCGCAGCAGATCAGGGCCGCGATTCGGCCGGCGGCGACAGCCGTGCGCAACTGCTCCAGCGCCGGGCCCTGGTTCTGCGGATCGGAGCGGTGCAGGCAGGTGACGACCGGGCCGCTGAGCCCGGCCTGGTTCACCAGCCGCAGCGGCTGCTCCTTGAGGGTGAGCATGACGTCGGCCATGGCCGATTCGTACTCGACGACGGACAGTTCGTGGTCGTCGAACACTGTGTTATCGGACACAGCGTTATCAGACACTGTGTCATCGAACACCGTGTTATCGGCGTCCCCGTCGCGCAGCGCGGACACCTGGACGCCGGCCGCCACGAGTTTGCGGTAGCAGGGATCATCCTGCATCCACTGGAACGTCGCCTCGCGGTAAACCTGGCCGTGGATGCTGAGCACCCGGTGCCGTTGTCCGCGACCGTGCAGGCCGGTCAGGACGTCGGTGTGCAGGATGCGCGCACCGCCGCGGAAGAAGCCTTCATACAGCGAGAGAACCCCGATTTCATGAGACACTCGCACATGATCGGGCAATTCATGGCATTAAGGGCTCGCGCCTGGGAAAACTCTCCGTGAACTTCCGCTCTCAGCCCTGCCCCGGCACGCGCACCTCGCGCAGCAGCGCCGCCGCGGCCGCGCCGGGCGGGTCGGACGTGACGACGACCGTCTCCCACGCGGGTACGTCGCCGTCCAGGTCGATGAAGCGCACGCGGTCGGTCTTGACCGAGAAGGAGCGCGGCACCAGCGCGACACCCAGGCCGAAGGCGACCAGGTCCAGCAGCGAGTGCACGTCGGTGACCTCCAGGCCGACGCGCCGCTCGACCCCGGCCGCCGCCAGTACCCGGTCGGCCAGGTCGCGGGTGCCCCAGTCCGCCGGGAAGTCGACGAACTGCTCGTCCGTCAGATCCGCCGGCTTCGCCCGGTCCAGCGCGGCCAGCCGGTGGTCGAGGGCGCAGGCCAGCACGAGCGGCTCACGGTCCAGCGCGGTGACGACCACGTCCTCGGCGGGCCGCGGCGGCCGGGAGACGAACGCCATGTCGAGGCGGCCGGCGCGGACCAGCTCGATCAGTTCACCCGAACCGCCCTGCCGCAGCCTGATCTCCAGGCCGGGGTGTGCGGAGAGGAAGCCGGCCAGCAGCGTCGGCAGGTGCACCGCGTGCAGGCACTGGAGCGAGCCGATCGACAGCGAGCCGCGCAGCAGGCCCTGCACCGCGGCGACCGCGTCCTTCGCGGCGTTGCTGGCGGCCAGCGCGCGCAGCGCCTCGACCAGCAGCGCCTGCCCGGCCGGAGTCAGCTGCACCTGCCGGGTGCTGCGCAGGAACAGCGGCGCGCCGAGTTCGCGCTCAAGCGAGCGGATCGAGGCGGAGAGCCCGGATTGCGCGATGTGCAGCCGTTTGGCCGCGCGGGTGAAGTGACACTCCTGGGCGACCGCGACGAAGTGCTCAAGCTGGCGCAGTTCCACGGCCTGCTCCGATCAATCGCTCGGGGTGCTGGACGGCATCACTCGTTTCTGTTGGACAGCTTAATCCCGGGGATGGAGGCTGGTTCCGTACCGATCGTGGATTCCCTGAGGAGTGATCATGCAGACTCGTCGCATCGGTGACGCCGAGGTCGGCGCCATCGGACTCGGCGGCATGCCGATGTCGATCGAGGGGCGGCCGGACGAGCAGCGGTCGATCGCCACGATCCACGCCGCGCTCGACGCGGGCGTCACGCTGATCGACACCGCCGACGCTTACCACCGGGACGCCAACGAGGTCGGCCACAACGAGTCGCTGATCGCCGACGCGATCGCGAGTTACGGCGGCGACACCTCCGACGTGCTGATCGCCACCAAGGGCGGCCACCTGCGGCCCGGCGACGGCTCGTGGACGGTGAACGGCTCGCCCGACTACCTGAAGCAGGCGTGCGACGCCTCGCTCAAGCGGCTCGGCGTCGAGGCGATCGGGCTCTACCAGTTCCACCGGCCGGACCCCCGGGTGGACTACGCGGACTCGCTCGGCGCGATCCGCGACCTGCTGGACGCGGGCAAGATCCGCTTCGCCGGGATCTCGAACGCGGACCCGCGGCGGATCCGGCTGGCCGACGACATCCTGGACGGCCGGCTGGTCAGCGTGCAGAACCAGTACTCCCCGGCGTTCCGCTCCAGCGAGCCGGAGCTAGAACTGTGCGCGGCGATGGACATCGCCTTCCTGCCGTGGAGCCCGCTCGGCGGGATCTCCAGCGCGGCCGGGCTCGGTTCCCGCTTTGTGGCGTTCGCCGAGGTGGGCGCGGCCCACGGGGTCAGCCCGCAGCAGGTGTGCCTGGCCTGGATGCTGGCCAAGGCGCCGGTGGTGATCCCGATTCCCGGCTCCTCGCGGCCCGAGACCATCCGCGACTCGGTCAGGGCGGCCGAACTGGAGCTGTCGGCCGAGGAACTCGCGCGGCTCGACACGGTGTGAGCGGCGCGCGGCGTGAGCGTCATACAGCGGTACTGGCATACATGTGACATAAAGGTTTGGGTCTTGCCCGCGCGAGAGAGGATCCTCGCGTGACGAACAGGATCCGGGCGTGACGACACCGCCGGTCTCTTTTGGCATCGTCGGCAGCGGCTGGCGTGCCGAGTTCTTCGTCAGGCTCGCGGCCCTGATGCCGGAGCGGCTGACGCTCGTCGGCGGGGTGGTGCGCCGTCCGGAGAGCGCGGAGCTGGTCCTGCGGCGCTGGCACGTGCCCGCGTATCTCTCGGTCGGCGACCTGCTCGCGAGGCAGAGCCCTGACTTCGTGGTCACCAGCGTCCCGTGGCCGGTGAACCCCGAGGTGATAACAGAGCTCGTAGACGCGGGTGTCAGGGTTCTGGCGGAGACGCCGCCGGCGCCCGACGAGGCCGGGCTGCACGCGTTGTGGCAGCGCGTCGGCGCGCGCCGGATGGTGCAGGTGGCGGAGCAGTACCTGCTGATGCCCGGCCATGCCGCGCGTCGGGAGATCGTCGGGCGCGGGCTGATCGGCCGGCCGACGTCGGTGCAGGTCTCCTCCACGCACGGATACCACGCGGTCTCGATGATCAGGGGCCTGCTGGGCGTCGGATTCGAGCCCGCCAGGGTTTCCGCGTCGAGGTTCGTCGCGCCGCTGGTCGACCCGCTCACCCGGCACGGCTGGACCGACGACGAGACGGCCAAGGACGCGGCGACCACGCTGGCGACCCTGGACTTCGGCGGTGCGGCGGGGCTCTACGACTTCACCGACAACCAGTGGCACAACCGGCTGCGGCTGCGCCGGATCGTGATCCGCGGCAGCCACGGCGAGATCGCCGACGACACGGTCGTGCGGTGGGCGCGCCCGCGCACCGTGCTGCGCTCCGAGATCGTGCGCTCGCAGCTCGGCCACGACCTGAACCTGGACGGCCACGACACCGAACACCTGGCCTTCGAGGGCAGCGTGGTGTACCGCAATCCCTTCCTCGGCCTGCGGCTGATGGACGAGGAGATCGCGATCGGCACCATCCTCACCGCCACGGCCGCCTGGTCACGCGACGAGGGTCCCGAGCCCTATCCGCTGGATCAGGCGTGCCAGGACCACCTGATCGCCCTCGCGATCGATCGGGCGGCCGAGTCGGGAGCGCCGGTCGTCACGGAGCCCGGGCCCTGGGCGTATTGAGAGCTGTTCACAGAGCCGTCCACAGGACTGCCTACGTCTCCTCGTCCGACTCTGCGGCGCGGCGGCGCAGGAACTCGCGCTCGGCCTTGTTCCCGGTCCGTTCGATCGCGGCCTGATACGCCTCGGCGGCCTCGGCGCTGCGGCCCAGCCGCCGCAGCAGGTCGGCACGGATCGCGTGGTACAGGTGGAAGCCGTCCAGGCTCGGGGCGTTGATGAGCTGGGCGTCGACCAAGCCGAGCGCCGCTTGCGGGCCTTCGACCTCTGCCACCGCGACCGCGCGGTTGAGCCGGGCGATCGGGGTCGGGGCGAGCACGAGCAACTGGTCGTAGAGCTGGAGGATCTGGCCCCAGTCCGTGGCGGCCGTGATCGGCGCGTCGCTGTGCACCGCGTTGATCGCCGCCTGGATCTGATACGGCCCCGGCTGCCCGCGGCGCAGGCAGCGGCGCACCAGCGCCTGGCCCTCGGCGATCAGCTCGCGGTCCCACAGCTCACGGTCCTGCTCGGCCAGTGGGATCAGGCCGCCGCCCGGGCCGGTGCGTGCCGCCCGGCGCGACTGGGTGAGCAGCATCAGCGCGAGCAGCCCGAGTGCTTCGGGCTCGTCGGGCATCAGGTCGGCCAACAGCCGGCCGAGGCGCACCGCCTCCGTGCACAGCTCCTCGCGGATCAGCCGGTCGCCCGAGCTGGCCGTGTACCCCTCGTTGAAGATCAGGTAGACCACGGCCAGCACGGCGCGCAGCCGGTCCGGCAGATCGGCCTCGCCGGGGATCCGGTACGGGATCCGGGCATCGCGGATCTTGCCCTTTGCCCGCACCAGCCGCTGGGCCATGGTCGGCTCGGGCACCAGGAAGGCGTGCGCGATCTCGGCCGTGGTCAGCCCGCCGAGCAGCCGCAGCGTCAGTGCGACGCGTGCCTCGGGGGAGAGCGCGGGGTGGCAGCAGGTGAAGATCAACCGCAGTCTGTCGTCGCGCACTGGCCCCTCCTCCGGCTGCTGATCGTGCGGGTTCTCGGGCAGCACGCCGCTGCCGCGCTCGTGTACCAGGGCAGCGGCGGCGTGCCGGTCCGCGCGGGACGCCTCGCGCCGAAGACGGTCGATCGCCCGGTTGCGGGCGGTGGTGATGATCCAGCCGGCCGGGCTCGGCGGCGGGCCGTCGGCAGGCCAGCGCACCGCCGCCGCCGCGAAGGCCTCCTGGACCGCGTCCTCGGCGATGTCGATGTCGCCGAAAGCACGGACCAGGACGGCCACCGCGCGTCCGTACTCCGCGTGGAAGGCACGCTCGACAGCGCTCGCGGTGCTGTCAGGTGCTGTGTTATCAGGCACTGTGTTACCTGGCGTTGTGTTACCGCGTGCTGTGTTGTCAGCCCCCGTGCCACCGGACCCTGTGCTATTGGACCCCGTGATGCCGGGCACGCGGCTTAGCGCTCGCTCTCGTCGACGAACGGACGCACCTCGATCGCCAGCCCCGTGATCACCTGCGCGTACTTGCGGCCCCACTCCAGTGCGGCGTCGAGGTCGGGCACCTGAATGATGGTGAAGCCGCCGACGTACTCCTTGCCCTCCAGGTACGGGCCGTCGGTCATCAGCACGTCACCGTCCTTGGCCCGCAGCACGGTCGCCGTGCTCGGGGCGTGCAGACCCCCGTTGAACACCCACACGCCTGCGGCCTTCGCCTCGTTGGTCAGGGCGTCGACGTTGCGCATGATCGGGCCCAGGACCTCCGGCGGCGGCGGGGGCACGTCTGCGGGCGTGTAAATGGTGAGCAGGTACTTGGTCATGACGGGAACTCCTCGCTGTCCGCGTGCTTCTCGGCCCGGCCGTTCACGTTCGCTCCGGCCGGCTTCTCACGCTCTACACGAACGGCCCCCGCCCGGATCGACGGCGACGCGCGAGATTCTCTTCAGATTCTCGGCCCGCCCGCCGGCAGACGCGAATGGGACGGGTCGGCCGTGTTGGGTGACACGGCCGACCCGCCCCGAGGATCGCCTACTCCCGGCCCAGCCGGGTCAGGAGCGTCAGACGGCGATGTTCTCGAAAATCACATTCACCGCGACGCCGCGTGCCGTCGAGCTGGTGGGGATCGGCACGAAGGAGACCACGCCGCTACCGCTGCACGGCAGCTCGAACGAGGTCGGGATCTGGTAGTTCAGCCCGAAGTCCGAGATCACGACCGGCGGGTTCACCGGGGTGGTGCCGGCCGGCAGGATGCCCGGCCAGCTGATGATCGCGTCGATCTCCTTGGCGGCCGAACCGGTGAAGCCGACCTGCCAGGTCCCGGAGAACGGCGGGAACAGCTCGTTGGCCTCGACGGTCTGGCCGGCCGCGGGGTGGCCCAACTGGCCCGGGGTGGCCGGGCCGGGGCACACGACCCTGATCACCGGTTCGGCGGCGGCGGTCGGGGTGGGCCCGCCGTTGACGGTCGCGGTGAAGTAGTCGTTCGGGCCCACCGGCATGATCACATCCGCGTGGGCGGCCGGGGCGAGGGCGCCGGCCAGGGCGAGTGCGGCGGCGGTGGAGAAGAGCGCGCGCAGACGTGCGGTCATCTTGCGACTCCTTTGGCGCAGAGAAGTGGCGTAGCAAATATGTGTGGATGATTCATATTTGGTACTGAATCAGTCCAGCGCGGATCGTAGGAGAGTACTGAGTCACTGTCAACGTTTCCAGTTGGCCAGGCGCCCGGAGCAGGGATGTTGCCAATGGGGCCGTCGAGCACTTGCGTGGTCGGCGGCCCCGGTGAAGCGAGTCAGGCGGGATCAGCTGCTGAAGATCTGGAACTCTGAGATTTGTCCGGCGGGCCAGCCGGTGTTGGCGGTGAAGTTCAGCCGTACGTACCGGGTGCTGGTGGTGGTGAAGGTGATGGTGACGGTGTTGCCGGT
>NZ_DASYZI010000076.1:0-16652 GCF_035946395.1 Actinocrinis sp. | reverse complement strand
AGCCCCGTTGGGCCCCAGCAGGCAGAAAACCGTCCCCTCAGCGACCTGAAGATCGACGCCGTCAAGCACAACCTTCTCGCCAAACGACTTACGCAGCCCGGACACCGTGATCGCCAGCCCAGCCACAGTGCCAGCACCAGTGCGAGTGCCAGTGCCAATGGAACTCATGGCGCTCCTTCCACCCCTCCATGACCGCGGCCATGTGCCGCGCTGCACCAAGAGTGCGCCCAACGAGCTTCACCACTGTTTCACCCCGCTTTCACGCACCCCACCGCCACGAATGCGCAGGCCACCGCCCCACCGACGGCTCGACCCGCACAGCCAGCGTGGCCAGAGGAACGCCCACGAGGGTGCTTGATGCCCAGTCAGCTCTGGGCTGCCACCCAAGACTCGGGAGCCGAAACTCAGCCGTGGACCTGTCCGGCGGACAATGCACTGCCCTGGCCTGAAGATGCCACGAATGATGTCATCGCAGGTCGTATTTGGCCCTAGCTGGCCACTTCAGACAGGATTGAAGGAGTTCAGAACTTGCATTTCGATGTTATGAATAGAGCTTCCATCAGCATACAATCTTACAGTCAGAAGCTACTATCACTCACACTGCAAGAGCAGGATAAATCTCACGTCAAGCTTAGAGGGCCGAGTAAGTTCGCACGTTAAATCGCAATTATACTATTTTATCCATGATATGCAGAAACTAGCCTCTGTTTATTTCCAGATGCACGGCCATCATCAAACTGGCATCACAGGAAGTGACAGCATGGGGAGACTAAAGCCATGAGTAAGGCACTAACATCGCTACGCTCCATGGCTGGTCGATCGCGGACGGCTGACTCATATACCAGCATCCGAACGCTCAATCGAGGCCGAGAGCAACTCCTGCAAGTAGATCACGATACCTCCACACTTAGCACCTCGTCTTAGCCTGGGATGATTTATTCGTATTCACGCCAGACCGCCACCCCCAGGATGGCCTAAACACAGCGGCATGTCGTGGAGTCACCGCGGTGTTCGGTCTGTGGGCAGCGTTCTTTCGAACGTGCTACTGTGACCTCCGGCCATGGTAGGGCTCCGCTCCAAGGTGTGCAGGGCGAGGCGGGATAGGCTTCTGTCGAACTCGCCTTCTTCCAGCACATTTGGAATCCTGCATCAGGTGATTTTTCTCTGATTGATCCCTAATTGTCGTTTGCATGCTCATTCTCTCTGGAGTGCTAGAATGGAATCCATCGCCGAGCCGAAGTCGAAGGTGCCATCCTCCCTGGTGGACGTCCGATCCATTTCGCTCAGGGAGCTTAGTGAAGCTAGCAATGATTCGCTGCGCCGGATTGTTCCCACTCTGGACTCAGCTCGAATTCAGGCCGCATCCTTCAACGCCTCCCTCTGAGGTTGAGTCAGCAGTAGCGTAGTAGTTGATTCTGCGAAACACGCCGGGTTGACAGGCCATGGCATCTAGTGAAATGCCGTTTCGGCAGTTCGTGATCAAGGTACACAGTCGGTGTGATCTGGCATGTGATCACTGCTATATGTACGAATCCGCGGATCAGAGTTGGCGGAGTAGGCCTCGGGTCATCGCTCTGGAGACTGCGGATCTGATCGGTGAACGTGTCGCTCACCATGCACGTACGCATGGCCTTGACTCAGTAAAATATGTGCTCCACGGTGGTGAGCCACTTCTTGCCGGTGCGCAGCACCTCAGTGCCGTGATCGAGAAGTTGTGCCGTCCTCTCGATGGTGTCGCCACGGTGGATCTACGGATCCATACGAACGGGGTTCTGCTCGACCGGGGCTTCTGCGATCTGTTCGCATCTCATGGCGTATCAGTCGGTGTCTCCCTGGACGGAGATCGCGCCGCCAACGACCGTCATCGCCGCTACGCGAACGGCCGCACCAGCCATCCGCGCGTCCTTGAGGCGCTCGCGCTGCTGCGGCAACCCGAGTACCGGCATCTCTACGCCGGCATTCTGTGCACTGTCGACATCATGAACGACCCGGTAGCGGTTTACGACGCGCTCAAAGCCGAAGAACCACCGCGGATCGATCTGCTGCTGCCACACGCGACCTGGGACAGCCCGCCACCGCGCCCGCTCGAACCGGAAACCGGGCTGCCACAATCCACCGCATATGCCGATTGGCTCATTCGCATCCACCAACGCTGGATGCGCGACGGGAAACCCTTCGGCATCCGCATCTTCGACTCAGTCTCCTCCATGCTCGCTGGAGGGCCGTCACAGACTGAGGCCATCGGGCTCGAACCGAGTGACCTGCTCGTCATCGAGACCGACGGATCCATCGAGCAGGTCGACTCACTCAAGGTCGCGTTCGAAGGCGCACCGGCTACCGGCATGTCGGTGCTGCACAACGACCTGGATGCCGCCTCGGACCATCCGGGAATGATGTCCAGGCGCCGAGGGCTCGACGGATTGAGCGCCCAGTGCCGCGCTTGTCCCGTGGTCACCACGTGCGGTGGCGGCTACTACCCTCATCGCTATCGCAGCAGTAATGGCTTCGACAATTCATCCGTGTATTGTGCCGATCTTCTCCATCTGATCGAGTACATTGCGCGGACCGAACGCGCTGTCACACTCGAGGGCGCACCACGCCAGCCCGTTTCGATCTCTGCTGGCAGTCTGCGAGAACTGGAAACCGGGTTCGGAGGTGCCGCCGCGGTTGCAGAACTCGTTCAGGCCCAGGCCAGCATCAATCGGCTGCTCCTCGCAGAGGCCGGAATTCGCGCCGCCAGCCACAACGCACATGCCCGCGTGGCGTGGCAATCGCTCCTTGCACTCGATGCGACCGCTCCAGCTGAGCTCGCGGTCACGCTTACGCACCCTTACTTCCGGGCCTGGGCCGCAAAGATCATCGCCGGGGCCACCGATTCCTCGGTGGCCGGGCATCTCGCCGCATTCGCCCTCACGGCGACCTCACGAGCCGGAAGCGAGGCAGAGCTCACCATCCCGGTCCGTAGCGGCGCAGTGAACCTGCCGGGCCTCGGGAGATTCCTGATCGACGAAGGTATGAGGGAGGTCCGAGTCAGGACTGCCCCGGATAGGCTCTCTTTCAACGTCGGCCGGACGCTGTGGACAGTACCCACAGACTCGACAGTCGAGTTGCCCAAAGCAGTCGAAGAGCGCTGGCAGCCCATCACGATGTTGAATTCGAGGGGGTTTGCCGCTCGCATCGAGGATACCGACCCGGAACGCGATTGCCACCAATGGCAAGTTTCAGACCGGCTGTCGCAGGCTGCGCGTGTTGCGTGGCAGGACCGCTTCGACACGGCTTGGCGCCTGATCCTGGATGACCACGCCGCGTACGCGCCGGGATTGGCCGCGGGGCTGACCACGATCACTCCGCTCGCAGCGCACCCGGACGGCCACAAGGTCAGCGCAGCGGCGCGTCAGGCATTCGGTGCGGTTGGCATGGCGCTTCCGGATCGGGCGGATCTGTTCGCCTTGCTGCTCATCCACGAGTTTCAGCACGCCAAGTTCGGGGCGGTGCTGGACCTCTACGACCTTTACGACGAGTCGGACTCAAAGCTCTACTACGCTCCGTGGTGCAACGACCCCCGGCCGTTGGGGGGCCTGTTGCAGGGGACTTACGCCCACGTCGCTGTCACTGACTTCTGGCGCGTGCGCCGACAGTTGGACACGGGCAGCGAAGCCGCGGCCGCAGAGATCCAGTTCGCAAGGTGGCGAAGCCAGACGACTGATGCCGTCGATGCATTGGCGGCAAACGGTTCGCTCACGCCAGCCGGGCGAGCGTTCATTGAAGGTATACGCGCAACTCTCACACTGTGGTTGGCTGAGCCGGTCAGCCCGTCCGCCGAGGTGGCCGCCGATCTGCGAGCCCGACAGCACCGGCAGACATACGTCAGCGCCGTTCAGCGCGCGACGACGGCCTAACGGCGGTAATAACATCGGTATCCGGGCCGTGCACTGAATGAGCATGCTGCTTTAAGTCCGGCCCGGCCTTTCTCTCGCGGCGGTCGCTCCGTCTACCTATAGTGAACAGACAGACGACCTGACCGGTCGGGTGGGAGGGGCGTATGGGGCCGCCACCACGCAGCGGCGGCGCACAAGAGCAGTCTCCCGTATTCGGACCCTGCTTCTTTCTGAGTTACGCGCACACGCCACGGCTGTTCGACGACGGCGACGATCCCGACGGCTGGGTCAAGCAGTTCTATCGCGACCTGTGTATGGAGCTTGTCCACTTCGACCAGCGTTGGCACGAGTATGGCCCGCCCGGGTTCATGGACGACGCGATGCAGAACGGCACGCTTTGGCGTAGACATTTGTCCGAGCGGTTGGCCTCCTGCCGAGTCTTCGTGCCGCTATACAGTCGCGCCTACTTCAGGAAGGAGTTCTGCGGCAGGGAATGGGCACTTTTCCGCGAGCGCCAGATGGCCCACCTGGCGCAGACAGGCGTACCGAACGAGGCGATCGTACCGGTGCTCTGGCAACCCTTGCCCGGCGAGTTGCCTGCCACTGCGGCGGAAGTCCAGCTCGCCCCACTCGTCGACAATACCCGCTACCTGGAACGCGGCCTCTTCGAGCTCATTCGTCTCGACAAGCGCGCCTACCTTGAGGTGGTCATCAGGCTCGCGGAGCATCTGGACTCGGTTGCCCGCGAGGGCGCCCCACCGCCCGGGCCGGTAGTCGACCTCAGCGACGTCAGTCCGCTCTTCCCCCAGCAACAGGCCAACGTCACGCCGACGCGACGCCTGCACATCACCGTGGCGGCGCTCGATAGCCTCTCTTTGCCGCCGAGCCGGGAGAGCGGATTCTATGGCCGCCTTCCGGATGAATGGAACCCATACCATCCCGCCTCGGACGTTCCGCTGCTCCCGCGCACCGAGGATCTTGCCCGCGAACTCGGCTACACCCCTGTGATCAATTCGCTGGATCGCGCGCATGCCGAGGCCCTGGGGCGAATAGAAGCGGAGCCGGGCGGGGACAGTCAGGCAGAGGCAGACGATCCTATGGATAATCCCGATGGACCGGGAATCATTCTGATCGACCCCTGGATGGCCTACGACCCGGTCGGCGCCGCGCGCATCGCTGAACTGGATCGCCTGCGCAGGCCGTGGGTTAGAGCCATGGTGTTGTGGAGCCGATCCGATACCCAGACGCTTGAGCATGCCGCAATGCTGCGCGCCAAGCTCCAACTCACCATGCCGCGCGGCATGGATTCCTGGCGCCGCACCACACGGAGCGCCACACGTGACCTAGGCTCGCTCGCCGAGTTAGGACACGCACTACCATCCGTCGTCGAATTCGCCTGGAACACCTTCGTCAAAGCCTCTCGTTCAGACCTCCCGCCCAGAAACGTCATGCCGAGGCCGCGACTGCGCATCTCGCCGCCGCAGCGGCCCCGCCTGCATCCCGGAACCTCTGCGCCGCCAGTCGGCGGGAATTCGTGAGGAGGATCGCAATGAAAGCGGAACACCCGGTGAACAGCGGACGCGTGGTCACGTTCTACTCGTACAAGGGTGGCGCCGGCCGCACTATGGCGCTGGCGAATGTGGCGTGGATTCTCGCCGCCAACGGCAAGCGTGTGCTCGTGGTGGACTGGGATCTGGAGTCGCCCGGTCTCCACCGCTACTTTCCACCCTCGATTCTCGACCCCACGTTGCTCTACTCCACCAAGGGCATAGTGGACATCGTGCGCGAATTCGAACAGGCCGCGACCGAGGACCCGGCTGTCGATCCTCACGCATGGCACCAAGAGAACGCGCTGGTGCGGCACCATGCGATCCAGTTGCAGTGGAGGTTCCCGGGCACAGGCGAGATCCACTTTCTGTCCGCCGGAATGCGCAACCGGGACTACTCTGTCGCGATCGCGAGCCTGGACTGGGACTACTTCTACGATCAGCTCGGCGGCGGACTGCTGTTCGACGCCATGCGCGAGGACATGCGATACCAATACGATTACGCACTCATCGACAGCCGCACGGGCCTGAGCGACGTAGCCGATATATGCACCCTCCATCTCCCTGACGTGCTCGTGGACTGTTTCACTCTGAGCAATCAGAGCATCGAGGGTGCGGTCGATGTCGCGCGCGCCGTCGCAGCGCGAAGTCACCACCGTTCCATCAGGGTGCTGCCGGTACCTATGCGCGTGGACGAAGGCGAGAAGGAAAAGGCAGACCTCGGACGAGCCGCCGCGCGCGAGCGATTCGAGGGATTTCCGCAGCAGCTCGACGCGCTTGAGGCCGCTCGGTACTGGGGCAACGTGGAGATCCCGTACCGCCCCTTCTACGCGTATGAGGAGACGCTCGCAGCGTTCGGCGACCCCGCCGGTCTGGCCACCTCGCTACTCGCAGCTTACGAACGCCTGACCTCAGTACTTACGGAAGGATCGGTCACCAACCTACCGCCGCTGTCCGAGCAGCGGCGGTTAGCCATCCTGAACGAGTTCAGCCGCCGCGCGTCGGCGCTCGACGGCTTGGCGGTGTTCTACACCGCCGAGGTCCGCATGTGGGCAGAATGGGTGGTCGGCCTGCTGCGACAAGTCCGTATCTCGGCACATATCCGCTTGTTGAGCGTCGACTCGGTAGCACAGCAAACGACCGATCCGCACACCAGGGCAATCCTGGTGGTCTCCGCCGCAGCCATGCGTGTCGAGCCCGGCGCCTCGGCCACCCGCGAGTTGGTCAGAGCCGGGCAGTTGCTGGCCCTCGCCGCTGTATCAGAGATACGCACAGGCCTCGCACCCGCCAGAGTTCCGACCATCAACCTTGCTGGCCTGGACGAACGCAAGGCCGCCGCGGCACTGATGCTCGGCCTTGGCCTGCCGGAGAGCGAGACGCCGGAGGCCGAGCGAGACCACCAGACAGTCCGCTTCCCCGGCCGAAACCCCCGAGTGTCCAACGCGCCCAGGCGCAATGCCACCTTCACCGGACGCGGCGGGCTGCTTGAGGAACTGCGCAATCAGCTTGTCGGCACCTCCTCCGGAGTCATTCTCCCGGTCGCACTACATGGGCTCGACGGAGTCGGCAAGACCCAGTTGGCTCTGGAATACACTCACCGCTTCAAGTCAGACTACGATCTGATCTGGTGGATCGAGGCCGAGCAGGCCGACTTCATCAGCACATCGCTCGCACTGCTCGCTCGCCAATTGGGCCTGCCCACCGGTGACAGTGTTCCGGACGCGGACTGGGCCACGCGCGAGGCGCTGCGGCGCGGCGAACCGTTCAACCGCTGGCTGTTGGTGTTCGACAACGCAGTGAACCCACGTGAGTTGGACCCCTACTTGCCAGACCTGCCTAGCGCCGGTACCGGCCATATCATCATCACCTCACGCAACCAGGACTGGGTCAGTCGCGCGAACTCTCTCGAAGTGGACGTATTCTCGCGGGCCGAGAGCGTTCACCATCTCACCCGGCGAGTGGCGGGCTTGTCGGTGGAAGACGCCTCCGCCATTGCCGAGATGGTCGGAGACTTACCACTCGCCGTGGAGAGTGCGACAGCATGGCTGGCCTCAAGCGGCACACCGGTACATCAGTACCTTGAAGATCTCGCCGAGGAGGCCGGCAAGGTTCTCACCGAGGGTGCCCGCGACTATCCGGTGCTGAAGGCCACCTGGAACTTGGCGATCCAACGGTTGCGCCAGCGCGCCCCGGCCGCGGCGCGGCTGCTCGAACTGTGCGCGTTCATGGATCCGGACTCGATAGCGATGGACCTGGTGCGGTCGAGGGAGATGATCACGGTGCTCCAGCCACTCAATGAGTTCGTCACCGAGCGGGAAGTGATCGGCAACGTCGTGCGGGAGATCGTCATGCTCTCGCTGATGAAGGTCGATTCGCACACGAACTCGCTGCGGGTCCATCGACTGGTGCAGCAGGCGGTGCGAGAAGCGCTGAGCGAGCAGGACAGGGACTTCTGCGTCCACGCTGTGCACGAGATCCTGGCCGGAGCCAGGCCGCTGGGGGATCTCGACGATCCGGAGAACTGGCCGCGCTATTCGATCATCTGGCCGCATCTCACTCCGTCGAGCGCGATCGAGTGCGCCGAGGAGCATGTCAGGCAACTGCTGGTCGATCGGGTCAGGTTCCTCTGGAAAACCGGCGAGTATCGCAGCTCTCTGGAGCTCGGCCGGAATCTCGACCGTGGCTGGGCGGAATCCGTGGAACGGCTCGGGCGGCAGACGACGGCGGGCCTGGCCCTGTACCGCCAACTGCTCAACTTGCGCTGCCAGATCGCCAGCGTGCTGCGCTCGCAGGGCCGCTTCCGCGAGTCGCGCGACCTCGACTCGGAGGTTCTGGCCGAGCAACGCGCCGTGCTGCCCGCGCGGCACCCGCACACGCTGCTGACCGCCAGTTGCCTGGCGTCCGATCTACGTGGACTCGGGCGCTTTCACGAGGCGCTGGAGATGGACCTGAAGAACTATCAGGACCACCTGGACGCCTTCCTTGAGGACAATCCGCGCACGTTGTCATCCGCGAACAACCTCGCCGTCTCCTACCGGCTGATGGGAAACTTCGCCAAGGCGCTCGAGATCGACCAGGAGACGGTGCGGCACCGACGGGCGATCCTGGGCGCCATGCATCCGTACACACTCTTTTCCAATTCGAACCTCGCACGCGACCAGCGGGAGTTGGGCCAGTACGCGCAGTCGGTACACCGGCTGAGGCAGACGCTGGCGGACTATCGTGAGGTACTCGGCGAACACTCTCCAGAAACCCTGCGCACCGCCAAAAGCCTGGCAGTCTCGCTACGCAAGGCCGGGCAGTTGGAGGAAGCCCTGGCACTGACACGCGAAACCTACGAACGGTACTTACAGAGGTACGGCCGGCAGAACCCGGATACGCTCGCGTGCGCGGTGAGCCTGGCCGCAGACCTGTCCGCAAACGGCGACCAGCAGGAAGCAGCGCGGATCGGCCGGGAGGTGCTCGACCAGTACCGGGACCTGCTCGACCCCAGTCACCCCTATATCCTGGCGACCATCAACAACCTGGCGACCTACGCCCGCAAGAGCGGCCAGTTGGAGAGGGCCCGGGAGTCGGCCGAACAAGCCCGCAACGGTTTCGCCGATCGGCTTGGGCCGCGCCACCCCTACACACTCGCCGCCACGGCGAACCTGGCGAACTGCCTAGCCGGCACCGGGCACCTGACCGAGGCGGAAGAACTGGAGCGCAACATGGCGCTGGCGTTCGAGGAGACACTCGGCTCCCAGCACCCGGACGCGCTGGCTGTGGAGGGCAATCGCGTGGCCACACTGGTCGCCCTCGATCGGACCGCCGAGGCCACCGAACTGCGCGACCACGTCATGCCGATCTTGGTGCAGGTACTCGGCGAGGATCATGGCAACACCCGAGCCCTCCGGGTCGGGCAACGGCTCGATTGGGACCTGGAGCCGCAGCCGACCTGAGCGAGTGCCTGCGCCTGCCGCCCTGCGGACGAAAGAGCTCCGGCAGAGTTCGAACCCCGCACCACTACGACATGCCGAGCTAATCTCCGTAGTCCAGAGCCCACCGTGCACTCCTTCAGTGTCCGATCGCGAGGTCTTACGGTCACGCACCGGTCAGGACTGGGCGCCGCCGACAGTAGTGGTCGCGGAGTAACACTGTTGGTGTTCGCGGGAACCGGGGCGCGTTGGGCTCCGTCCAAGCGGCATGACACGACGATTCAGCCGCGGGCGCGCGTTCGGCGTCGCTGGTTGCCTTCTTTTGGCTTGTGGTTGCACGGGGAATGCCGCGTTGGTCGGTAGTTCGGCCACGGTTTCAGGCGTGGTGAGTCTGGTTGCTTTCGACGGGTGCACCGCTGCGCTCGACGGGCTTCGGGAGGCTGCCGACGCGAGTGTCGGCCCCTATGGCGGGCCGGGAACGACGGTCGCCTCCGTCTTTGCCGAGGGAGCGGCTGGCGCTCAGGGCTCGAACGCCGGGGCCGCACCGCGCGCCGCGGGGCCGGCGGCGGGGGCTGCGGGGTCGATGTCCTCCGGCACCTCGGCGTCAGGTTCGACGCCGGCTTATTCCGGTACGAACACGCATGAGGTCGGGGTCGACGAACCGGACATCGTCAAGACCGACGGGCACCGTATCCTCACGGTCGCGGGCGGCGTGCTCCAGGTCGTCGACGCCTCGACGCGGACCGTGTCTGGACGCCTCTCACTCGCGGCGGCCGATGGATCCGCGGCGTACTCGACCACTGACATTTTGCTGAGTGGTGATCATGCGCTGCTGCTGAGCGCTGGCGGACCTGCTGTTGCCGGTGGGGCGGCGGTCGAGGGCGGCGCCCCGGGTGACGGCGTCCCCAGCACGATGGATGGGGCTCAGCCGTCCATAACCGGCGCACGGTTGATACTCGTCGATCTCGCCGGCCAACCCTCGATCGTGTCGACGTACACGATCGAGGGCTCCGAGCTCGACGCACGGCAGATCGGATCGGTCGCCCGGATCGTCATCCGGTCGCAGGCACGGTTGCCGATCGCGCCGCAGCCGAGTGGCGCCACCGACGCTCAGCGCGTGACGGCGAATCGTGCCGCCATCGACCGCGAGGGGCTCGACGCGTGGCTTCCGCACTACGAGGTGACGTCCGGCGGTACGACGACCACGGGCCGGGTTCCGTGTGACGCGATCAGCAGGCCGACATCGTATTCGGGTACGAACATGTTGACCGTGCTCACTTTCGACCTCGGCGCGGGCTCGCTCGGTACAGGTGATGGCGTGACCATTGCCGCCGACGGCACCACGGTCTACGGGACGGACTCAAGCCTCTACATCGCGGACGATCAGCGGTGGCAGCTCTCCGGCGTGGGTGGCTTTGCTCAGGCACCGTCGGCGAGTGCGAAGCAGACGGTGCCGCAAACGCAGATCTATCGGTTCGAAATCAGCGGCTCTGGAGCGCCTCGATACGCTGCGGGCGGCGCCGTCCCCGGATACCTGCTCGATCAGTACTCGATGTCCGAATGGAACGGCCACCTGCGGATCGCGACGACGACCGGGACGTCATGGGCTGCTGCGGACGGACCACCGCCCAGCGCGCAGCCCAGTTCCTCGGCCGTCTACGTGATGGCGATCGATGGTTCGGCCCTGCGGACGGTTGGGGCGGTCACGGGTCTTGGCGGCGGCGAGCGGATCTACGCGGTCCGCTTCCTCGGGCCGACCGGGTACGTCGTCACCTTCCGGCAGACCGATCCCCTCTACACGGTGGATCTGCGCGATCCCACGCATCCTGCGGTCCGCGGGGCGGTCGCGTTGACCGGCTACTCGGCGTACCTGCACCCGGCGTCGGACACGCGGCTGATCGGCATCGGCCGCGAAGCCGACGCGATGGGCCACATCGGCGGCGCCCAGGTCTCACTGTTCGACGTCTCCGACCCGACCGCGCCGGCACGCCTGTCGACCTTCGCCATCGCCGGCGCCGTATCCGGGGCCGAATTCGATCCTCACGCGTTCCTGTACTGGCCGGCCGCTCGGATGGTCGTCGTCCCGCTCCAGGTGTCCGGTGCCGTGGGCCTATCGCCGATGGCTGGAGGCGCGCCAGCGACCGGTGGGACCGCACCAGGTCTGGTCGGACAGAAGTCCGGGGCGCTCGTCCTGCGCATCGACGACTCAGGGATCTCCGAACTTGGATTCGTCACCCAGCCTGCGGCGCGCGGCTCCAACTACGGCTACGGGAATGGAAACGGGAGCGGGAACGGTGGTTACGGATACGACTACGGATACGGATACGCGCCGATCGAGCGTTCGCTCGTCATTGGCTCGGAGCTGTGGACCGTGTCAGCCGCAGGTGTCATGGCGAGCGATTTGAGCACTCTGCACCAAGTGGCGTGGATCCCGTTCACCTGACGAAGCGGCTCACGAAAGCAGGGCGATGATGCGCTGACGGCTGTGTCGACCGTCCGGGGAGTCCTCGTCCGGATCGACCAGCATCCAGCCATGGCCGTCGGCGACGAAGGCCGCGAACTCGAACAACTGCCCGCGGTACGGCTCCTCGGCCTCGGGCAGTTGTAGGTGTTCGAGCGGCTTGAAACTGTCGGGATGGCCTGCCAGGACCCAGCAGGCTCGGTGCACGGCGGCTACGTCGAACGCGCCGTCCATGACGTATTGGCCCTCCCGCTGCTCGTCGTCGGGTTCGAGATAGCCCGAGTGCACCTCGCCCTCCATCGGCGGTTCGACGGCCGGGCCGTCGCCGAAGTCGAGCCCGACCGCGCGGCGCAGCCAAGCGTGCTGCGACCCGAAGGCGATCGCGGGCTCGCGTGCCTTGTCCTCGTCCTCGTCCCCACCCTCGCCCTCGTCGCCGCGCCAGATGTACAGCGTCCCGTCGTCCTGCGGCAGGTAGTGGTCGAAGTTCACCGGCAGGCCACAGATCTGACAGTATGTTGGCATAATGCCCATGGCGGCGTCCTCGGGGGCTGCGATCGGTGCGAGAGCTTCAGTACAAGCAATGAGCGGCGGCAGGCTACTCCAGCCGTGTCGGACGCGCCACCGACCTCGCATCGCAGATGTCGAAGAGCTGATCCGCATGTATCGATGGCCGGAAGCAGACGGCTTTTGGTGCATGAACCGCAAGCTGGGAAGTCCGACGACGAAGCCACGTGCCGAAGGTCTCGCGCTCGCAAGTCTCGGTGTGTGCCATTTGAGCGTTGGCGTTGGTGAGCCCGGATTTGGCATCACCCATTTGCGCGAGGCGCTCCATAGTCTTCCAGGCCTCGGCATGCGGTTCGGTGCCGCCCGCGTAGGAGAGCGCTTATGAGCGCTTACGTGTGCTCATGGCGTGACGGCCACGATATCTGCGCCTACCTGATTGCCGCTGAACTGTGGCTGCCGCTTCAGTGGGCTGGAGAGGCTGGCGGACTGCGGGGTCTCGTTGTCAGTGCCCTGCGGACAGTGCCAAGTGACCGTCATCACCGCGACCGCGGCCAGCAGAATCGGCACCATCGCCACGGCGACGGTGGCCACCACGCTGAGTGCCCAGGCGCGTCCGCGCAGTTCGCGATCCGCGCCGGCCAGCCGGGCGACCCGCGCCACGGCGGGCGGCAGATCCCGGGAGCTGATGCCGAGCGCGGTTCCCGGAACCCGGCCGACGCCGATGACGGCCAGCGCCGCGGCGACCGTGGACGCACCGGACTGGCGTGCCGCGGCGTCGTCGGCGATCAGTTCGACCAGGCGCCGGGTCTCGCGTTCGGCGTATGCCAGCAGCCTGATGCCCGGGATCGCGCGGCGCACGGCGACCGCGAACGCGACCGCCATGTGGTGCCGCCCGGCCAGGTGGGCGCGTTCGTGAGCCAGGACGGCTTCCAGCTGAGCGGGGCTGAGGCGCTGTAGTGCCCCGGAGGTGACGACGACGGTGCCGTGGCGGCCGGGCAGGCAGTAGCAGGCCGGGTCGTCGTGGTGCAGAACTAGGATGTCGCGCTCGACGTCGCGGGTGGCCACGATCCGCAGTGCTCTGGCATGCTCGCGTCTGCGCAGGTGCGCGGTGCCGAACGTGCTCAGCAGGCACCAGACGATGCGCGCGGCCAGGCTGGCGGCGACCACCAGCCCCAGATCGCCGATCAGCGGCCCGACCGGGGACTCGTCGTTGATGGGCAACTGGTCGGCGCAGGCGTCGACGCCCGGATCGATGCTGGCCAGCTGATCGATCAGGGTCAGCGCGAGGGCCAGCCCGCTGGTCGCGGCGGCGATGAGGAACGAGCACGTCAGGATCTGCAACACGAGCACCGTCAGGCGTGCCGCGCGGTCGGCGGGCCAGTACCGCTCCAGCGCGATCGGCGCGTAGAGCGCGACGGTGGCGGCGTAGCTTCCGAGGATGAGCGCCGCAATCACGGTCCGGCGTCCGGCGGACAGATCTCCAGCGCTCTTCGCAGAGCCCGTGCTTCCTCCGGCGAGAGCTGTTCAAGGAAGTGCACGAACGCAACTGCCTGATTTTCGCTGGTGGCCCACGCCTCACGCATCAAACGCGCGGTGAAGGACTCGCGGGAAGCCGCGGCCTCGTAGACGTACGCACGGCCCTGCGGCGCGCGGCGCAGCCAGCCCTTGCGGTGCAGCTTGTCCATGACGGTCATCACCGTCGTGTAGGCCAGGGGCCGGTCGGCCTTCAAGTCCTCGACGATGTCACGGACCAGCACCGGGCGGCCACGCCGCCAGATGCGCTCCATCACCTGGGCTTCCAGTTCCCCGAGCTGTCGCAGTACCACAGCCGCAGCTTATCTGAGCAGGACGGGAACGACGACAAGCAGCGAAATGCTTCATCAGTACTATAGGCAGTAGTAGATTTTCAGTATGAATGCGCTTGGCGATCCGCTCACGGTCGGCGCACTCTACTGCTGCGTGCCGTACAGGAACGATACCGATCAGACGCCGATCGACGTTCAGGAACGGCTGGGGCGCGAGTACGCCGCGTCGATCGGGCTGACCGTTGCGGCCCGCCTGGTCTTCGTGGACCGGCGCCGCTCGGTCTGGACCCCGCGGGCCGACCGGCCGGGTTGGGCCGGCCTGCTCGCGGCGGTCCGCGGCGGCCGGGTCGGCGCGGCGGTCGTGTTCCGGCCGTCGACGCTGGTCCAGCACCGTGCGGCCGACGCCATCGAGTTGCTGCTCACGGCGCGGGATCGTGCGGTGCCGCTGCACGGCTTCGGCGACCGGCTGGATCTCTCAGGGCCCGAAGCGGTGGCGTCAGCCCTCGAACAGGCCCGCCGGCTTCACGGCAAGTCCGCGTCGGTTTCGCAGACGGCGCAAGGCGCGCACCATCGGGCGGCGCAAGACGGACGGCCGCACGGTGGAGGGCTGCGCGCCTTCGGGTACGAGCCGGGAATGCGGGCCCTGATCGACGACGAGGCGTGCGTGGTCCGGGAGATCTACACCCGCTACCTGTCCGGAGACAGCCTGCGCGCCATCGCCTGGGACCTGAACACACGCGCCGTGCCGACCGCCGGCGGCAGCACCTGGACCATCACAGGCGTCGGCCGCATCCTGGCAGCGCCGCGCTACGCGGGCCTTCGGACGTTCCATGGCAGCGCCGAATCAGAGGACGGCTACCGGCACGCCGCATGGGAACCCTGCGTCAGTGTCCAGGACTGGCAGCGGGCGCAAAGCGAACGCGAGACCCGCGCCGCGGCGTCCGGCGGCGTGGGGCCGCATGCCGCCTACCTGCTGACCGGGCTCGTGCTGTGTGAGAAGTGCCGGGATCACATGGTCGGCTCGATCATCGCGGGCTACCGCATGTACGCGTGCGCCTCGATGAACCGGGCGCACCCGGGAAAGTGCAACCGACGCATCGCGGCGAAGTCGCTGGAGCAGTTCGTGCAGCAAGCCGCCGTGGAGATCCTCGGCGAGTGGGGGGACGTCCTTGCCGACTGTGATCTTCCGGTCACGGTGCGGCGCAGGCCGGTCGCAGGACAGGACCCGACGCCGAAACACTGGTTCCGCAACGGTCACGGCCAGGTGGACGTGCAGGCGGCGCACGTCCTGGACGGCGTCGCCACCGGCCCGGACGCGTCAGACGCCTGGGCTCGGCTTCCGGACGAGCGCAAGCGAGCGGTGCTGCGTTTCCTGTTCGCCTCCGTCGAAATCGGCGCGAAGACGACCAGCCGCCCCGTGTTCGACACCAGCCGCATCAACATCCTGCCCAACCCGGTGCTCGCAGCGGACGGCGCTGGGCCGGAGCGAGGGCTCCGGCCCAGCGGTGGCGCTGTCCGCGAGTGAGCGTCAGCCCACTACGACGTCGTCGTAGAGGGTGTACGTCGGGTCGGCGCTGTAGTTGTCGTCATGCGACGTCAACGTGATGGTGTAGGAGTGCCCGGCGGTGACCGCCGCGCTGACCTGAGTCCAGCCGGAGCTGGCCACGCAGGTCTTGGCCAGCACCGTGGTGGTGGTGTTGGAGGTGTTGTCCTTCAGCGTGGCCGTCGCCCAGTCGTAGGTGACCGAGTCCGGGCAGGTGATGTTGTACCAGAACGACAGGGTGCTGTCGCCGGTGGCCGCGGTGAAGGTCTGCGCGACGGAGCTGTCGCCGTTGGTCGGCGTGGTCGCACCGAGCATCGCAGAATACGAACCAGTGTGCGCAGTCGTACTCACACCAGTCGCCGCACCAGACGCCGTCCAACCCGACAAACTACCGGTCTCGAAACCGCCATTGACGATCGGGTTCGCGGCGGCGCCGGACAGCGCGACGTCGTCGTACAGGGTGTACGTCGGGTCGGCGCTGTAGTTGTCGTCGTGCGACGTCAACGTCAGCGTGTAGGAGTGGCCTGCGGTGACCGAGGAGGACGCCTTGGTCCAACCCGAGTTCGCGACGCAGGTCTTTGCGAGCACCGTGGTGGTGGTGTTGGCGGTGTTGTCCTTCAGTGTCGCCGTCGCCCAGTCATAGGTGACCGAGTCCGGGCAGACGACGTCGTACCAGAACGACAGCGTGTTCTGGCCCGACGGCACGGTGAAGGTCTGCGCGATGGAACTGTCGCCGTTGGTCGGCGTGGTCGCACCGAGCATCGCAGAATACGAACCAGTGTGCGCAGTCGTACTCACACCAGTCGCCGCACCAGACGCCGTCCAACCCGACAAACTACCGGTCTCGAAACCACCGTTGACGATCCCGCCGGTGCTGGGCGCGTTCACCGTCAGGGTGAACGACGCGCTGTGGGTCGGCGAGCCACCCGGGTACGTGCCGACGACGTTGACCGTGTAGTTCCCGGTCGGCGTCGTGGACGACGTGGCGATCGTCACC
>NZ_DASYZI010000075.1:0-5540 GCF_035946395.1 Actinocrinis sp. | reverse complement strand
GGCCTGGACTGGCAGCTGATCGTGGCCGACAACGACTCGGCCGACGACACCGTCGCGACCGTCGAACAGTGGGCGCGTCGGAATCCGGGCACGCGCTGCCAGGTCGTGCACACCGGCGGGAATCTCGGCTACGCCGCCGGGATCAACGCCGCGCTCGCCAAGGCGGATCAGTACGACGCGGCACTGGTCCTCAACCCGGACATCCGGCTGCACGCGGGCAGCGTGCGTTTGATGTACGACCTCATCGACGCCGGTCCGGGCGACGCTCCGACGCGGGCGGCGTCCCAGCCGCACCCGCGCACCGGGATCGTCGTCCCGCGCATCGTCGACCAGGAGGGCAACCTCGCGCACTCGCTGCGCCGGGAGCCCACGGTGCTGCGCGCTCTCGGCGAGGCCGCGCTCGGTGCCCGGGCCGGTCGGCTCGCGCCCCTCGGCGAACTGGTGCTCGACGAGGCAGCCTACGCGCACCCCGCGGTGGCCGACTGGGCAACCGGTGCCATCATGCTGATTTCAAAGCACTGTCTTGACGTATGCGGGCCCTGGGACGAGTCGTTCTTCCTGTACTCGGAGGAGACGGAATTCGCCTTGCGCGCCAGGGACAACGGCTTTCTGACCCGCCTCGCGCCGCAGGCCACCGCGACACACATCGGCGGCGAGTCAAGGGTCTCCCCGGAGTTGTGGACGCTGGTGATGAGCAACAAGATCCGGCTCTACCGCCGCCGCCACACGCTGCCCGCGTCGGTCGCCTACTGGGCCGCCGCGGTGCTGCGCGAGGCGCCCCGGGCCGCGCTCGGCCACGAGCGCAGCCGCCGGGCGGTCAAGGCGCTGCTCACGCCGGGAAGTCTGGCGGCGCCGGTGCCGGCGTCGCGGCCGAAGAACTCGTAGACGGTTCGCAGATCCCGGTGGATCACCCGCAATTCGGCTGGACTGCGCGGTATGGCACCGGCAAGGATGAAGATCCCTGCCCACTGCGCAGATATGGGTGACGATGAACTACCAAACGGGGGCATATCAGACGAGTGGGGCGGGTGGCATCCCGCCGGGTCCGCCCGCGCCGCGCGCCTTCGTGACCGGACGTGACCTGTCCGCCGCCTTCTACAAAGACGTCGTCCGTCCCCTGCTGGAGCGTATGTTCCCTGGCTTGGTCCACTTGGCCGCGCTGGTCGGCACCGGCTCCGAGGTCGTCGGCTTCGACACCGAGCGCTCCACGGATCACGGCTGGGGGCCGAGACTGGAGCTGTTCGTGCGGCCGCACGACCGTGCAATGGCGGCGGATCTCGTCGAGATGCTCGATGAACTGCTACCGGAGACTTTTCTCGGCCATTCGGTGCGTTACCCGCGCCGCGATGGGCATCCACCGCGTCATCAGGTCACCATCGGCGACCTCGGTGCGTTTCTCGTCGATCTGCTCGGATTCGATCCGCGCGGTGGCGTGACGACCGGCGACTGGTTGGGCACGCCCACTCAGTCGCTGCACGAGATCACCGGGGGCGTCGTCTTCCATGACGGCCTCGGCGAGTGCGGTCCGGTCCTCGACTTGCTCGCCTGGTACCCGGACGACTTGTGGCGATACGTCCTTGCCTGCCAGTGGACGCGGATCAGCCAGGAAGAGGCGTTCGTCGGGCGCTGCGGCGAGGTCGGCGACGAACTCGGGTCGGCGGTCGTCGCGGCGCGCCTTGCCCGGGAACTGATGCGGCTGTGCCTGCTGATGGCGCGCAGGTATCCGCCCTACTCCAAATGGCTGGGTAGCGCCTTCTCCCGGCTGCCCGCCGCAGCCGCCCTCACGCCCGAGCTGCGCGCCGCGCTGGCCGCGACCGACTGGCCGCAGCGGGAGACGCACCTGTGCGCGGCGTACGAGATCGTCGGCGCATTGCACAACGGCGCTGGGCTGACCGAATGGATCGATCCGACGGTACGGCCGTACTACGACCGCCCCTTCCGGGTGATTCGCGGCGAGCGGTTCGCCGCCGCGCTGTTCCGCACGATCGGCGACGCGCGGATCGCCGAACTTCCGCCGGTCGGCGCCGTTGACCAGTTCGCCGACAGTACCGACCTGCTCAGCTACCCCAACCGCCGCGCCGAGTACCTCATCCGGCGTTAGGGTCATGACGAACCGACCGATTGAGCCGAGGAGGTCGTCATGGAGTGGAAGCTGGAAGCGATCGTGCTACCGGTCGCGGACGTGGACCGGGCCAAGGCGTTCTACAGCCAGCGGCTGGCGTTCGACCTCGAAGTCGACTACCAGCCCAGCGAGGACTTCCGAGTGGTGCAGCTGACGCCGAACGGCTCGCGCTGTTCCGTCGTGCTGATGCAGACCGAAGTGGTCGCCCGGCGCACCGGCGGGACTCCCGGTACCGTCAGTGGCCTGCATCTCGTCGTCACCGACATCGAGGCGGCGCGCGCCGAACTCGTCGGGCGGGGCGTCGAGGTGGGCGACGTCTTCCACTTCGAGGACGGCAGGCAGCTGACCGGCCCCGACCCGCAGCGCGCCGACTACAACTCGTTCCTTACCTTTGACGACCCGGACGGCCACGTCTGGCTGGTCCAGGAACGCAAGACGGACCCGTACGCGGCGGCCTGAGAACGCGGGGGGTCCCGCTCGTGTCCACGGCGAAGCAGTTCCTGTTGCAGGCAGCCGCCCGCAACAACGCCGAGTGGTGCGCCGCGATGAGCCGATCGCACGGTTTGAGCAGCGAATTCGGCCGGCACGCATGGTCCGCCGCGGTCCGCACGCCGCCGCGCTACCCCGACGCGGTGACGCTGGTGCCGGGTGCCGACGCATCCGCGCTGCTGGCCCGGATCGATACCGAAGCGCCGGGCGCGAGCGTCAAGGACAGCTTCGCCGACCTCGATCTCACGCAGGCAGGCTTTCACGTGCTGTTCGACGCGCAGTGGATCTACCGTCCGGCGGGCGCCACGGGCGCTGCGGGCGCCGCGGCGGATCTCGCCTGGGACGTGGTCGCCGATCCGCGGATGCTGCGGGCCTGGGCGCTGGCCTGGGACGCGGGAGAGGGGAACGCGGATCTGTTCCGGCCGGGGTTGCTGGACGATCCGGCGACGTTCGTGCTCGTCGGCCGGCGCGGCGACGGACACGTGGTCCGCGGCGCCGTGGCGAGCCGGAGCGATCACGTGGTCGGCATTTCCAACGTCTTCGCGCTGGATGGCGGCGCTGACGCGGCCTGGCCGGGAGTGCTGGACGTGGTGCACCGGCTCTTCCCGGCCCTGCCAGTAGCCGGGTATGAGCGCGGCGACGAGCTGAACGCCGCCCTGCGCCACGGTTTCGAGCCGATCGGCCCGCTGCGGATCTGGCTGAAGGACTGACTCGCCGATGGCTCGCCGGGCTCATCGCCGTCAGCTGCGGACGCCGAACTTCGACATGCGCCGGTCGGCGAGCACGGCGCCGCCGGTCTGGCAAGCCGGGCAGTACTGCAACGAGGAGTCGGAGAAGCTGACCTCGCGGATCGTGTCACCGCACACCGGGCAGGCCTCGCCGGCGCGCCCGTGCACGCGCAGCCCGGTCTTCTTCTCCGCTTTGAGCGTCGCGGCCTGCTGTCCGACCGAGCGCTCGACCGCGTCGGCGAGGATGGTGCGCATCGCCGTGTGCAACCGCTCGGCCTCCTCAGGCGTGAAGCTGGAGGCGAGCTTGAACGGGGAGAACTTGGCGGCGTGCAGGATCTCGTCGCTGTAGGCGTTGCCGATCCCGGCGATCGTGGTCTGCTCGGTCAGCAGGCCCTTGATCTGCTTGCGCCGGTCCACGAGCAGCGCGGCGAACGCCGCCGCGTCGAACTGCGGGTCGAGCGCGTCCGGGCCGAGCCGCGCGATGCCCGGCACCTGCTGCGGATCCCGCACGAGGTACACCGCGAGCCGCTTCTGCGTCCCGGCCTCGGTCAGGTCCCAGCCGCAGCCGCCCTCAAGCCGGACGCGCAGCGCGAGCGGCCCCCTGCCCGGGCGCGCAGGCGCGGCCGGCAGTTCGTCGCGCCACTGCAACCAACCGCCGCGGGACAGGTGGCAGATCAGGTACGTCCCGCCGAAGTCCACCGAGAGGAACTTCCCATACCGCCGCGCGCCCTGCACCTTGGCGCCGGCCAGCGAGGAGACCGATAGATCGAAGGTCTTGAGCGCGGAGAACGCGGCCACGTCGATCCGTTCGAGCGCCAGTCCGCTGGCGCGCTCGGCCACGAACGCGGCCAGCGCGGTGACTTCCGGGAGCTCGGGCACGCCCCCAGTCTGCGCGCCCCCGCGCCGTCCGGTCCACCCCAGCGCGCCGGCTGTGCTACCCGGCCACTCGCGGACGTCCAAGATCGATGACCTTGCCACCCTGGGCGCGGCAGAATCGTCGCGTATCACCGCAGCTCGTACACCCACTGTCACCGATTGCGAGAGCCGGACCGATGAGCCCGACCACCGAGCCTGAGCAGAAGACCTTCGACGTCGGCGAGGCCGTCCTGGCCTACGACGAGACCGGCGACGGCCCGCCGGTCGTCTACGCGCACGGACTGACCGGCAGCCGAGCCAATGACGACGCCTGGACGCTGACCGACTGGTCACCGGTGGTGGTTGCCGGACGCTGCCTCGTGCGCTACGACGCGCGCGGTCACGGCCGATCGACCGGCCGCCCGCAGCACACCGACTACACCTGGTCGCACCTGGCGGGCGACATGCTTGCGATGCTCGACCATGTGGCCGGTCCCGAGCCGGTGGACGTGATGGGCTCCTCGATGGGCTGCGGCACGCTGGTGCACGCGGCGCTCCGGCGTCCCGAGCGGTTCGCCCGCCTCGTGCTGATCATTCCGCCGACCGCGTGGGAGACCCGCCCCGCGGTGGCCGAAGCGAACCGTACGAGCGCTGACATCGTCGAACAGCGCGGTCTCGCCGCCTACCTCGACGCGATCAGGGATCTGCCGCTGTCGCCAATCCACTCCCAGGCTCCGGGCGAACCGCCGCTGCCGGACATCACCGAAGCGTTGTACCCGCACGTCATGCGCGGCGCGGCGGCCACCGACCTGCCGGACCCCGAGGCGTTGCGCACCCTGCGGCACAGAACGCTGATCCTGGCCTGGGAGCAGGATCCAGGCCATCCGGTGTCCACCGCGGAGAAACTGCACGCGCTGCTGCCGAACGCGCATCTGCACATCGCCGCCGACTACGCGGACGTGACCACCTGGGGTGAACGCGCCGCCGCATTCCTGAACGCCTGACCGCCCTAGGGATGTTTGAGCTGTGAGGTCGGGGTCGCGGTGCCTGTCGCGCGTTCACGGCGTTGTCGGGCCGTGCCCAGACCTTCAGCATGGGCAAGGCCCTCCGCCGAGCGATCGCGCGCGCCGGACGCCGCGCCCTAATCCGGCCCTACATCTCAAGCATGCCCTGATATCAAATATCTGATACTGAACAGTCGACGCCGAATGGTCACGCCTCGCGCTTCAAGGCGACGTCGTACGTGTCCAGACGGCCGCACATCCCGTAGCGGCGGTCCGCAGGTGCCGGCGCATTCCGCACCTCGGCCGCCGCGCGCAGCAGGTGGCCGATCCCGCCCTGCCGCA
>NZ_DASYZI010000074.1:0-43693 GCF_035946395.1 Actinocrinis sp. | reverse complement strand
CTGGTTCGGGTGTGTCGGTTGGGTTGAGGGTGTAGTTCCAGTCGCCGTGCCAGTCGTGGCGGGTGATCGGTAGGGCCTTGATGACCTTGTCAGGGATCTTGATGCCGGTGGGGTAGGAGCGTTCGTCGAGGACGGCGGTGACGGTCAGTCCGGTTTCGGTCGAGGTCGCGCCGATCAGCGATACGACGGTTTCCAGGCAGGTCAACGGCGTGGCTCGCCAGTTCATGCTGATCGCGGCGAACAGACGGTGTTCTATCTTGTTCCACTTCGATGTCCCCGGCGGCAGGTGCAGCACGGTGATGGCCAGCCCGGTCTCGGTGGCTAGCGTCGCGAGCTCGCTCTTCCAGGCCCGCACGCGGTTGCCGTTGGAGCCGCCGCAGTCGGCGGTGACGGTGAGTGTGGTCGCGTGCGGGTACGCGGCCCGGCCCTGGGTCTGCCACCAGGAGCGCAGCGTGTTCACAGCGAACGCGGGAGTGTCGTGGTCGCAGCCCACGCTCACCCAGCCGGTGTTCGCTGCCAGGTCGTAGACGCCGTACGGGATGGCCTTGCCCAGCTGTTTGTCCATGAAGTCGTGCATGTTGACCTGCACCGGGTCCCCGGCCGGGCGCCACTCGCGCCCGGCCTTCTTGAACGCTCCGACCAGTTCCTTCTTCTTGGTGTCCACGCTGACCACCGGCTGTCCGGCCGTGAGCGCCGCGGCGACTTGCTCGCCCAGGTAGCGGAACTGGGCGTCGCGGTCCGGGTGCTGTTGGCCCTCGATCGTCTTGGCGTTGCCCTGCAGCGAGTACCCGGCCTCGTGCAGCAGCCGGGAGACCACGTTCTCGGTGCAGCGGTGCCCGCGCGCGGCGAGCTCGCGCACCAGGTGTGCCAGTGACTTGGTGGTCCAGCGCAGCGGGTTTTGCGGGTCTCCTCGGGTCTCGGGCTCGACCAGCTCGTCCAACGTTGTGATCAGCCCGGGGTCCAGTTCCTCGGCCCGTCTGCGCCCGCCGCCGGCAGAGCGCGAGCGCCCCACCGGCAGTGCGTGCGGGTCATCGAGCTCGTCCCGACCGCGACGCACCATGTCGGCGGCGACCCCGACCGCCTCGGCCACCAGCCGGGCACCGCTGGCGCCCAGCTCGCGTGCCTCGTTACCCAGCCATAGCCGGCGCTGGCGCTCGTTCAGATGCGGATGGATCGCCTCATAGCGCCGGGCCAGGGCCTCCATGGCGGGAGTCATAGCAGAAAACGTACTTGCTCCACAGCCAAACGAGTAGTTGTTTCACGATGAACCCTTACCTCGGCTGGGTAGTCGAGCGCTTCGCCAAGGCCGGTCGAACCTCCGGGATCCATGCCGATCATCGAAGCGGTGACCCGTCCGCTTGAGAGATCTGAGAGCACCGCGACTACGAGATTGACAGTTGCTGGCCGCGGGATGACGCCCTTGTCGCACCAGTTTCCGACCGTTACGTGATCTGTGCTCAGCTTCAGGCCTTGCTGCTTGCCGAGGGCGACGACTCGGCGCGCAAGTCCGCCTCGTGTGCAGTTCAAGCGCTCAAGCATTGCAATGAGCTGACCGTTCGGCCTGGCCTCTTCTCGCATTGATACCCCGCCCCGAACCCTGAGACGACTTCAGGTCGTAACCAGGCCACCACGTTACGCCAGCTCAGGGCCAGTCGTCGACTTGTTCACCGAGTCAGAATCACTCCCAGGATCACTCGGCGCTCACATAATCACCCCCCGGATCACGTCACGGCAGCGCCGGTACCTGCGCTTTCCTGGAGTCAAGCCGCTCGGAGCTTCGGGCGGCGACAGAGTTCGAAGATCTTCCAATTCCAGACTTGACCCAACCACGAACCCGTGTAGTGTTCGTGTTGAACAACTCGCACTTGTGCAAGATGCAGCTCACTGCTCCACCCGGCTTGGTCGGGGGTTTCCGGATGACGGCGGTCTCGTGAGGGGCCGCAAGCACAAGGTCCCGGGTTAATGGGTTCGCCCAGGCCTCCGGCTTCACCAAGCACCCGCAGCAGCGGCGCTCTCGCTGTCCGCCGTCCGCGGCCCCGGCACCGTCGGGTCCGTTGACGGTCGGAGAACCAGAGCCCTGCCGCGCGCAGACCCCCTCTTCTTTCTCCTCTCGCCGAAGGATGGCCCCGCCATGTCCTCCACGTCCCGCGTCAACAGCCGGCCCGCTCTGCCGATCAGCACCCTGCCCCCGCTCGACCTCGACCTTCCCGCCACCGGCTCCGCCTGGCTGACCTGCCCGGACTGCAAGAACACGGTCGAGGTGATCCGCGGCCTGGTCCAGACCCACAAGCCCAACGGCCGCCGCTGCGAAGCGTCGCACTGGAAGCTGGAGTTCGACCTGACCCCGGCGCAGCACGCCGCCCGCCGCATCGCCGCCCGCGAGGTGATGCGCCCCGAGAACCAGCGCTACCTGTCGCACACCACCACCGCGGCGCCCCAGCGCCCCCGGCTGGCCACGGTCCTCGGCGACGGGCGCCGCCCGGCGACCCGCCGCACCAACGCCCGCGCCGGCCAGCACACCGCCGAACGCCGCGTGCGAACCACCATGGCCGAAGCGTTCGAAGACGCCTGGGAGAAGGTCGCCCGCATCCCGGTCGCCCCGGCCGCGCAGCTCACGCCGGGCCGCACCCCGCACCCCGCGCAGACCTCCGGCTGGGCCGCGCGCCGGTTCACCGCGACCGAGATGACCTTCGCCAACGCGGCGATGGCCGCCAAGCGCCTGCCGGCCGCCGCCTGATCCGGCGACCTGGAGACAACCGCGATGGCCACGACCAAGCACACCTGCGGCGGACCGGTCTTCGGCCGCAAGACCCCGGGATGCCCTCGCTGTGACGAACTGCTCGCTGGCGCCGAGCCGGTGCGCTGGGACACTCGCCGCCGATTCGACGACGCTCGGCGCGCGGCCGAGATCCGCGCCCACGACTGCACCGAGAACCGCTGCGGCCCGGTGTGCACCGCCTTCGACTGGTAAGCCCCCGCCCGCTCCCCCCGACCATGGCCCGGCTGCACCACGCAGCCGGGCCGTCTTATACCCCGTACCGAGAGAGAGCGAGCAACCCGGGCCATGCGTCGTCCACGCTCCCTGATCCGTGCCCCGTTCGAGCGCCGCCTGTGGCAGCACGCGGTGAGCCTGGCCGACCTGGGCGAACTGACCGCCCGCTGGCTTGAGGGCCGCATCGGCTATCACCCCTCCTACGGCGCCCCGCACCCGGAGACGCTGCCGCTGGTCCCGGTGCTCGCGCAGCTGAACCGGTCCGGATTCATCACCATCAGCTCCCAGCCCGGACACGACGAGCGCGCCGGGTTCGACGGCGCGCTGTGGGCGCAGCGCCCCGCGGTCGAGGGCATCACGGACACCGCCACCGCGAGCCGCCTGTGCGCCGCCGCCGTCAACACCGGGCTGCACGTGGTCAGCGCTCCGGCCGCCGCCAGCTTCGAGCAGGTCGTGGGCAAGGCGTTCACGGTCACCACTCGGGCCGGCGAGCCCCACGCCGTGTTCGGCCCCGCCACCTGGTCCGGCGTGCTCGACCTGTTCTTCAACTGCCAGCAACCCGCCCTGCGCGCCGCGCTTCGCGCCGCGTGGCAGGTCACGATCACGGACCCGGCCTGGAGCGAGAGCGACCTGCTGTGGCGCACCCTGGCCGCCGCCGACCTGACCGGTGCCCGCCACCCCTACCCGTCCCGCCTCGGCTGAGCGCCGGAGAGGAAAACCCCTGATGTACCCGCACACCGGCGCCCGCGCCGACCGGTTCAGCGCGACCCTGGCACACCTGATGTTCGCCGCCGCAGCGGCGCTCGCGCTGCTCGGTCTCGCCGCCCTGCTGAACATCACGACCCTGCCGGTGTGGGCGTGGCTGTTCATCGCCCCCGACACCCTCGCCGTCACCGTCGGCGGCTTCCTGCTCGCCCTCGCCGCGCGCGGCACGACGAGAGGCGCGTACCGGTGACGCAGGCGCCGCACCCCGCCGTCGCGCCCACCCTCGCGGCGCTCGCTCAGCTCGCCGCCTACCAGCCCACTGACGCCGCCGACCTCGCGGACGTGCTGCGGTCCCTGCACGCCTACGCCGCCCCGAACGTGATCGACGCTCTCTCGGACGTGCTGGACCACCTCGCCGATCACGCCACGCGCGCCGTCGCGCACGGCCAGTTCGACGGCGAACACGCCGGACAGGTCGCTGAACACCTCGCTCGGATGAGCAGCCACCTCTCCGCTGGCGCCTGGGACCACCTCGACCGCGCCCGAGCTGACACCGGCCACTACCACGGGTCCGAGCAGCTGCGGACGATCGACCGGTACGTGCCCGTGGATCATCCCGGCGTGGACGTGCCCGCCGCGCTGCGGCCGTGGGCGACCGCATGGCTCGATTACCACCCGGTGGATATCACCCCGCCCGAGCTGCGCCCCGAGGGACTGCCCGCGAGCGTGGCCGAGGGATGGGCGCAGCCCTACCCGAGCCCGCTCGACGTGCCGGACTGGCCCGCGCGCTGGGCCGCCGCCCTGATCCCCTTCGAGGTGGACGAGTGGGGATGGCCGCTGAACCCGACCGGGCGCAGCGGACGTAGCGGGCGCAACCTCGGCGCGTGGGGCGAGAACCAGGCCGCCGACCCTATCGTCATCGCCAGTCACGGCGCCGACCGGCGCGTGCTGCTGATCCGCCGCAGCGACATCGGCGCGTGGGCGATCCCCGGCGGGATGGTGGACCCCGGCGAGAGCGCACCCGCGACCCTGGCACGCGAACTGCGCGAGGAAACCGGCATCGACCTCGCCGACCTTGAGCCGGTGATCCTGACGCGCACCTACGTCAAGGACTGGCGCGCCACCGACCACGCCTGGGTGTGCTCCACCGTAGCCCTCTACCAGCTACCCGACGCCCCCGCGGCACGGGCCGGCGACGACGCCGACGACGCGGCCTGGTGGCCCCTGCCCGACCTCGACACCCTAAGCGCCGCGCTCGCCCCGCTCGGCGGGCTGTACCCGGCGCACCGGCCCCTGCTCGCCGCCGCCCTGGACCACCTTGCCGGTCACGCCGCCTGACCGGCCGCACCCACCGCCATTCCCTCCGATCTTCAGGGAGCTGATCCGCCTTGACCCGACGCGAGTTGACCTGCCCCGAGACCGGCCCGATCGTGCTGGACGCACGCTCGCTGGCCGCTTGTATCCGCGTCTCGGTCGCCGACACCGACCACGCCCACGTCACCATCTCCACCCCCGACACCGCGGGCGCGTCGCACGACGCGGTCACCACTGCCCGCCTGGAGCACACTGCGGGCCGGCTGACCGTGCGCCTCGACGACCAGGGCGCGGCGATCAGCAGAGTCACCATCGTGCGCTCCGGCAACCGCGTGAGCATGACCACGCTGACCGCCGACCGCGACCTCTGCATCGTCGGCGGACGGGTCATCATCGACGGCGTCGAGATCACCCCCGGTACGGCGACAGTCGTCGGCACCTCTCCGGTCACCATCGACGCCGTGCTGCCGCCCGGCTCGCTCGTGCACCTGACCACGCAGTCCGGCGACATCACCCTGCACGGGGCCTACCCCGAGGTGCGCGCGCAGTCGGTGTCCGGCGACATCACCGCCGAACGCGCCGACCACGCCAGCGTGCAGACCACCTCCGGCGACATACGCATCACCACCGCGGGCCATGCGGTGACCAACACCGTCTCCGGCGACACCGACATCGACCGCACCGACACGCTCACCGCCAACTCCGTGTCCGGCGACATCCACGTCCGCGAAGCCGCCGACCTGGTCAGCGCCGCCACCGCCTCCGGCGACATCACCGTGCACCACACCGGCCCCGTCCCAATCACCCGCACCGTCACCGGCCGCGTGCGCACCACCGCCAACACCCGCTGACCGCACGCAACCCCCGCGACACCCGCCGACCGCTGACGCGGCCCCGGCCGCGCACTCCTGGAGCTTCGACATGACCTTCGAACCGACCGCGGCGGGCGGCGGGGCCGCGTTCCTGCGCGCGGCGCTGCCTGCCGCCGCCCCCACCACGCTGCTCGCCCTGGGCCGCTGGTGGCACACGCAGGGCGCCGCCCACTCCCTCGGCGACGCCGCCCTGATGACCACGCTCGCCAGCGCCACCGCGCTGTGCGGCGCGCTCACGGTCAAGGGCGGCGGCGAACTGCCCGCCTACTGCCTCGGCGCCGCCGGCGGACTGGCCGCCGCCGCGATCGCCGGATACGCCACCGGCCTCGCCCTGCCGCTGATCGTGTGGGCCGTGTCCACCGCGGTCACCGCCGTGGTCGGCATCCGCGCTCGGCGCGCCGACACCCGCGCCGAGCGCGAGCACGCCCACCAAGTCGAGCGCGACCGCATCCACGCCGACACCGAGATCCAGCGCGAGGCGATCCGCGCCCAGTCCCGCATCGAGGCCGCGCAGATCACCGGCGCCTGGCAGGCCCGCGCCGCCGCCATCACCGCCGCCACCACCCCCCGCTACCAGATCGAGCCCATCGACCCCGGACTGCTGGCCCTCTCAGCCGAGGCCCGCGCCGCCCTCGCCTCGCCCACCGCCCGCCTCGCCCTGGAGCCGCCGCGCCCTGCCGCCGACCCGATCCCCGATCACGCAGCACACGACACCGCCTGAACCCTCAACCAACCCGCGAGAGGAAACCTGCTTATGTCGAAGCCGAACGACACCGAGCACCGCGCCGAGATCATCGCGGCGCTGCGCGACTTCGCCGACCAGATCGAGTCGGACCCGACGATCCCGACCCCGGACCCCGGCTCGATCCACGTCTGGTCGTTCCTGATGCGCAGCGAAGGAACACAGAGCGAGCGGTTCGCCGCAGTGCACACCTTCGCCGAGGCCCACGGCGCCACCGTGCGCATCACGGACAAGGACGACCGGCAGGCCGCCGCACACTTCGGCCCCATCGAACTGACCGTGCACGCCTTCGGCGACGAGCAGCCCGCACCGCAGCCGCGCGTCGTCACCCGCGCGGACGATGCCGCGCTGATCACCGCATAAGGCGACCCGGCCCCGGCACCTCAACTCGTGTGGGAGGAAAACCGCAGATGAGCAAACCGAACGACGCCGAGCGGCGCGCCCAGACCATCGCGGCGCTGCGCGACTTCGCCGACCGAGTCGAGATCGACCCGACGATCCCGACGCCGACCGACGTCGACATCCGTGTGCACCTGCACTCCACCCGGGGCACGCAGGCACAGCGGTTCGCCGCGGTGTTCGACTTCGCCGAGCAGCACGGCGCCCCGGTCACCGAGAACCCCAGGGGCCACCGCAAGACCACCAAGCGCTTCGGCCCCATCGACCTGACCGTGCTCGCCTTCGCAGACAAGCAGAACACGGCGTTCGGCGTGGTCACCCGCGCCGACGACCCCGCACTGACCGCAGCCTGACCAGCCGTGCCCGCTGAACCGCCCGCCACCGGCCACCGGCTGCCGGTCGGCGGGCGGTTCGGCGAGAGCGACCGGACAGCCCGAAGCCCGTGAGGAGCACCCGCGATGACCATGACCACGCTCGCCCCCGCCGCCGCCCCGGACCCCGCCGACCGCCCCGGCACCGGCGGTTCGGGCATGACCGTGCCCTACGAGACCTTTGACGCGCTCGTGCGCGCCGCCCTGGCCACCCTGGCGGCCGACGCGCGCGGCCTGCCCAACCCGCTCGGCTACCTGCGCGACGCCCTCCCCGTCGCCCCGCGCCCCGGCGCCCACCCGCACGAGTACGTGCCCTGCGACGACGGCGACGCCGTCTTCGGCCGCTGGTGACCCGGTGACCGACACACCCATCGACACCGTCACCCTGCCCACCGTCCCGCTGTCCGCCACCAACTCGTGGAAGGCCGCGGTGGCCGCCGCCGCGGGCCAGTGCCAGTGCACCGGCTGCGGCAAAACCCACCGCGCCACCGGCGGACGCTGCGGCAACCACCAGGGACGCAACGGCACCCGCCTGCACCTGGCCACCGACGGCAACGCCTACTGCGGCCCCTGCCTGCCCCACCACAGCACGACCCCGGCGCGTGCAGCCCCGGCCATCGGGCAGGGCGACCTGCTCGCGCTGCTCACCGGCGCGTAACCAGACCCGGCGCGCGGCCCGAGACACCGACTCCGCGCCGCGCGCCGCACCAACCCCCGCCCGCCCCGCGCCGTATCCCCGTTCCCTGACACCCTGATTGGTGGTTCCCCCATGCTTGCGCTCGCCCACGCCGCTGACACCGTGACCGGCGCCGACGACCCGGACGACTTCGATGCGTCCACCGACAGCGGGCTGTACGACCCGGCGATCGCGTCGGACGGGCTGACCATCGACACCGCGTTCGGCCCGGTGGACCGCGTGGTGATCGAGCGCGCCCTGCGCGACGACGGACACGCGGTGGTGATGACCGAGGCGGAGTTCGCGTACCTGCTCACGGTCCTGCCCCCGACGCTGACCGCCGCCCGCCCGGTCGCCGCCGCGCTGAACGTGAGCGCGGACGCGCCGCGCAAGCGCGCCCACGGCGCCCCGATCACCGCCCGCAAAATCGCCTGAGCTTCTTCGCTCACCTCGACTCGCCGACTTGTCGGCGCCGGTCCGTTTCCGCCTGGCCGCATGGAGGTGGCCCGCATGTCCCTGTTCGCCGTCGGGCCGCCCGCCACGCACGCCCCGAGCATGGCCCTGTCACCCGACACCGCGCTGTTCGTCGGCGCCGCCGGGGCCGCCGTCGTGTTCTGGCTGTGGCTGCGCGCCCGCTACCTGCGCCGCCGACTGCGCCGCGCGTTCACCCGCTCCCTCTCGTACGGCACCTCCCGCAGGCAGCTCAAGTCCCTGCGCAAGCGCAAGGTGCTCGCCCGCGCGGGACGCGCCCGCCGCGCCACGCTGCGCTTCCGCCTCGCCGCGCTCCTTGGCCTCCTGCTGGCCGCCGCGTGGCTGTACGGCCACACCCACACCCGTTAACCACCCGCCCCGGCAGATCGGAAGACACCGCGTGACCAGCAACGCCCTGCGTTCCTACGACGGGTGGGGCCAGGTGCCCGAGCACCTGCGCACCCGCACCCAACTCTCCGACCTCGACCTTCCCCGCGTGCCCGGCGGGCCAGTGCGCGCGTGCGTGACCGCGCCCGGAGCGGTGCGCCGCCGCGAGACCTTCGACCTGTTCGACCTGCGCGAGTCGGCCCCCAGCCCGGCCAGCGCGAACCAACTGGCCGCCGCGGCGGCGCGGCGCACCAGGCCCGAATACGACTGCGCGCACTGCGGCGCGCACACCGAATCGCCGCTGGTGCGCTTCCGCCCGCAGACACAGCCCACCGATCCGCAGCAGCCCGGCCGACCGTTGTGCCGGTGCTGCCTGACCATCGCCCGGCTGCGCGACGCGCAAGCCCGGTGCGCCGATGCGCGTCGGCTGGCCGCGCAATGGGCCGCGGCGCGCCTCGCCGACCCCGACACCACGCTGGTCGCCGTCACCGCGACCATCCCGCCCCCGCCGCCGTCCGGCCGCGTGCGCAAACCGATCGCCGCGCGCATCGAAGCCTGCGACAGCGCCGGAGCGCGGATCGTGGACGTCACGGTCGCGCTGGCCGGTCCGCGCACCCGCGGCCTGCCCGCCGACGCGGTTCCGCTGCTGGACGCGCGCCCGATGCTGCACCACCGCCTCGGCGAGCGCCACCGCGTGACCTGGCACACGAGCGACCTGAACCCGTTGCGCGAGCACGTCGCGCGCACCGCCGCCGAGCCGGACGAGCACGGCGGACTGGAACTGTTCGCCCACGCCGATGCGCTCGCCCCGCGCGTGGCCGCGTGGCGCGGCGAGATCGACCCGGGCACCCGCAGCACGCGCACGCCGCTGCACCCCGGCCGCGCCGACCGCATGGCCCTACTGCTGCGCCGCATCGCCGACCAGACGAAGGAAGACCCCACGTGAGCACCCGCACCTCGATCGAATGGACCCGCGCCGACGACGGCACGGCGGGACGCACCTGGAACCCGGTGACCGGCTGCACCAAGGTCTCCGACGGTTGCGATCACTGCTACGCGGAGAGCATCGCCCGCCGCTTCGCCGGCACCCCCGCCTTCCCGCGCGGCTTCAAGGTGACCCTGCACCCCGACCGCCTCGACCAGCCCGCCCGGTGGCACGCCCCGGCCCGCGTATTCGTCAACAGCATGTCAGACCTGTTCCACGCCGAGGTGCCGGACGCGTTCATCACGAAGGTGTTCGCGGCGATGGCCGCCACCCCGCAGCACACGTACCAGATCCTGACCAAGCGCCCCGCCCGCATGCGCTCCCTGCTCAGGAACGACGGGCAACCGCTGCTTGCGGCGAGCGAGGACGAGGCCAGCGCGTGGGCGCTGTACGAAGCGCCCTGGCCGCTGCCCAACGTGTGGCTCGGAGTGTCGGTGGAGAACCAGCACTGGGCCGACATTCGTATCCCGGTCCTGATGCGTACCCCGGCCGCAGTACGGTTCCTGTCCTGCGAGCCGCTGCTCGCTCCGATCGACCTGCGCGCGGCGATGTGGACGCTGGGCAGCGAGCGCGGGCACGGGCTGACCATGTCCTTCGCCCACGCCGGCGGCTGCTGCACGCGGCTGCACGGCCTTGACTGGGTGATCGCCGGAGCCGAATCCGGACCCGGCGCACGAGCATTGGATCTCGACTGGGTCCGCGCGATGCGCGACCAGTGCGTGAACGCGGGAACAGCGTTCTTCTACAAGCAGAACGCCGACCGGCGCGGACGCAAGATCCCCACCCCGGAGCTGGACGGGCAACGCTGGACGCAGTTCCCCGCTGCGGTGACGGCGTGAGCGCGCCCCGCCCTGAAGCCGTGTGGGGCGCTTCGCATCTGATCAGCGAGCGGCGCGAGAACCTGGTCGAGGCCCGCCTCGCCGTGTTCGACCCGGCACGCACCCACCGGTACCTGCTGGAACACCGCTGGGGTGCGGCGGCGCCGATGGTGTTCGTGATGCTCAACCCCTCGACCGCGGACGCGACGCGCGAGGACCCGACGATGCGCCGCTGCCTGCGGTTCGCGCGCCGCGAGGGCTGCGGCGGGTTGATCGTGGTCAACCTGTTCGCGCCACGCACCACCGACCCGAGCATCCTCGCCACGCACCCGGACCCGGTCGGCCCCGATAACGACCAGATTCTGTGCGCCGCCGTCGGTCGCGGCACCCCGGTCGTCGCCGCCTGGGGCGCCCACGGCGCCCTGCACGCTCGCGACCAGGCCGTCCTGCGGCTCCTTTACCCGGCCCGGCTGTCCTGTCTGGGGCGCACCGCGCACGGGCAGCCGCGCCACCCGCTCTACCTGCCCGCGAACGCCCCACTGACCGACTACCGCCCGGACGGCGAGCCGTGATCACCGGCCGCCGGTACCTGCTGCGCGGGCAGGTCGTCACGGTCCTGGCCCAGTGGGCCACCCCGCGCACCGGCCCCGGCGCTGCGGCGCTGCCGCTGGTGCGCCTGCCGCACACCGCGCCGCGCAACGTCCTGATCCGCGACCCGGACGGCACGCTGAGCGTCCGGCCCTTCCGGGGTTTGCGCCGCATCCCTGAGCACCGACACGACCCAGTCCATCCCGCCACGCACGCGGTCCCCGCCACCATGGCGCCGGGGCCGTCGTCGTCGTTTCCCTCAACCGAAGGTGAGTGCGCCATGCCCGTGCTCGCGCCCCCGGCGGGCGCCCCCTCGATCCTTGCCGCCAACGGCCATCCGGTCCTGGATTCTGCCGTGCCCGAACCACCCCGCCAGGACCCGGACACGGACACGGCCGAACCGCTCGGCGGCGGCTGGCTGACCGTCACGGTCGTCATCGGCGTGATGGCCGCGCTGATCGCGCTGGGCGGCATGACGCTCTCGTTCCGCTCGGTGCGCGATGAGATGGTGCCCGCGTTCGGCGCGCGATGGGCCGCGCTGGTGCCGCTGGTCACGGACCTGACCGTGTTCGTGTTCTCCGGCGTGGACCTGGTGCTCACCCGCCTGAAGATGTCACACCCGCTGGCCCGCTGGACCGTGTACGGCGCCACCGCAGGAACCGTGTGGCTGAACTACTCCGCCGGCGGCGGCACCGCCGGACGGGTCGCACACGTGCTCATGCCGAGCATCTGGGTGATGTTCGTCGAGCTGATGCGGCACGTAGTGCGCTATCAAGCGCACCTGGCCGGCGGCACCATACGCGAGCCGATCCCGTCCGCGCGCTGGCTGGTGTCGCCCTGGCCGACGCTGAAGCTGTGGCGTCGCATGGTGCTGTGGCGCCAGCACTCCTACCGCACCGCGCTGGCCATGGAGCGCACCCGCCTGGGCGCGATCGCGGTCGCCCGGCAAATGCACGGCTGGCGTTGGCGCAAGCACGTCGGCCCACTGATCCGCCTCCAGATCGACCTGGCCGAACTGGACGCCGCCGCGGTCGCCGCCGCCCTGGCCCTCGCCGCGCAGCGCCCGCCGAACGGACACGACCAGGGACAGAACCCGGACACCGACGCGGACCCGACCGGGACAGCGCCCGGACACGGCGATGGACACGCGCCGGACACAGGCACGGACAAGACCCGGACACCGAAGCGGACACGCGCCGGACAAGACACCAAGGCGAAGGTCGTCAAGCTCAAGGCCCGCCACCCGGACCTCAGCGCCGAGGACATCGCCAAGCGCCTGAACGTCACCGCGCGCACCGTGCGCCGCCACCTCGGCGGACGCTGACCCCCACACCGCCGCCGACTCCGGCCGCCAACCCCACCCGGGCAACGGCGGCCGGAGTCGTTTCCCGAGATGGAGAACCCCCGCCGTGACCGAGATCAACGAGACGAACGGACACGCGCCGGACGGCGGGCACGCCCCGTTGATCCCGACGCAACGCACCCCGCAGGACACCCCCGGACTGTGGCGCGGACACCAAGACCCCGACGCGTGGCAGGACACGACCGGCCCCGAGGACGACGTCCCCGGTCGCGAGCCGGTCGAGGGCCGCATCGTCGCCCACCACGGACACGACCTCGACCCGTTCGAAGACGAGGAGGAGGACGACCTCGACGTGCCGCTGATCCCGTTCGCCGCCCTGGCGCGGGCTGCAGCGCGGCACCCCGCCTACGTGGTCGCCGGGACCGGCGCGGTGGCGCGGCGCACCTGGGAGGCGCGTACCACCGCCCGGCACGAGCGGATGATGCGCGCCGCCGAGGCCCTAGGCGACCACGACAGCGTGCTGGAGTGGGAGGCACGCGCCGTTGCGTTCCGCAAGGACCGCCACGACCGACGCATGGCCATGCTGCTCGCGCCGGTGCATGCCGCGCGCGCCGCCGTGATCGGCACCGCCACCGCTGGCGGCGCCCTGCTGCTGCTCGGCATCATCCTGGCCGTCTCCGACAAGCGCGTCGGCGAGACCATCATGCCGCTGATGACCGCGTTCCACGTCATCCGCTTCGCGGTGCACCTGTTCGCGATCCTCGCCCTGCCCGGGTTGCTCGCGCTGCTGGCCGCCGGGATCGCAGCACTTTGGCACGCCGGGCGCACCCGCGCCGAACTGCCCGCCTGGCTGACACCCGAGCACGCCGCCGAGTTCGACGACGAGCCGATCACCCCGTCCGCTGTGGTGATCGCGCTGCGTGATCTGGGTATCGGCAAGCTGCGCACCGCGATCGAGAGCATGGGCGACGCGGGCGCCGGGATGCTCGGACCGATCCGCATCGCCGGCTGCGGGGTCGAGGTGGACGTCACCCTCCCGTCCGGGGTGAACACCGCCGAGGTGCAGCGCAAGCGGCGCACCCTGGCGGAGAACCTGCGCCGCCACGAGCACGAACTGTTCATCACCATCCCGCCCGCTCCGCGCACCGTGCGGTTGTGGATCGCCGACTCCGGCGCGCTGGACGAGCCGATCGGTCCGTCCCCGCTGGTCACCGACCCCTCGATGACCGCGAACTACAAGAGCGGGCGCGCGCCCTGGGGCCAGGACCTGCGCGGGGACGCCGCGCTGATCAGCCTGTTCCAGCGGCACCTGCTGATCACCGGCCTATCCAACCAGGGCAAGACCGCAGCGCTACGCGCCCTCGCGCTGTGGCTCGCGCTGCACGTCATCGTCGAGTTCCGCATCGCGGACCTCAAGGGCGTGGGCGACTGGCGCATGTTCGACGGCCTCGCCACGGTGCTGATCGAGGGACCGACTGACGAGCACGCCATCCAGGCCACCGAGATGCTCGAAGACGGCGTGGAGGAGATGGAGCGGCGGTTGATGGCCCCGCAGGGCACCGTGTTCACCCCGCTGATCCTGATCGTGGACGAGGCGCAGAACGCGTTCATGAACCCCGCCATCGGCCCGGACAAGCGCCCGTACGGCGGCAGCAAGAACACCTCCCGCTACTTCATGGCCGCCCGCAAAATCCACAACCAGGGCCGTGCGGTGGACGTGCTGCTGTGGCAGGGCACCCAGGACCCCACCGACCAGAACCTGCCCAAGCTGGTGCGCGAGGGCGCGCACATCCGTGCCTGCCTCGCGGTGGGCACCGAGGAGCAGTCCCGCATGGCGCTCGGGGACAAGGCTGTGAACGCCGGGGCTGCCCCGCACAAGCTGCGCACCGGCCTGGACAAGGGCACCGTCGTGGTCGCTGGCGACGGCGTCGCGCTCGCCCCCGGCCAGTCCTCCATCACCATCCGCACCCACTACATCGACACCGACACCGCAACCAGCATCGCGCAGCGTGCCAAGACGCTGCGCCAGCGGCGCACCACCACCCGCACCACCACCGGCCAGGACGCCCCGCCCCGGGACCTGCTCGACGACCTGATCGAGGTCATCGGCACCGCGCAGGAGCCGGTGCGCAGCAACGACATCCCTGCGCTGCTGCGCGACCTGGCCCCCGACTGGGAGCCATACACGGCGCTCACCGGCGTCGAGCTGCGCGAGGCCCTGGTCACCCGCTACGGCATCAAGGTCCCCGCGACCGGCAACCGCTGGCCCCTGGACCCCGCGGTCGTGCGCCGCGCGGCCATGCTGCGCATCACCGCCGCCCCGCAGTGAAGTGAGCCCCGAGCCCCTCGCGCACCGGCCGTTTCCACCGGTGCGCGAGGCGCCGGGTTAACCCGACCACGCGACCTAACTGCCTAACTTTCCGCTGATCAGGCCCTATACGGGGCGAGTTAACCGCCGAGTTACAAACCTAACTCGCCTCCCGCGACCTAACTCGCCCTCTTGACACCGAAAACGGCGTCAACACCCTGCCTCAACCCCCGTCCCACGACCCTCACGGGAGGCCCCCGGTGCCCCTCGCCCGAGCGCTGCGCCGACGGCGCCGCGCCCTACAACGCCGCATCCGCCGCGCGGTACGCCGACGCGCCCGCCGCGCCACCCGCCGACTGTCCACCCGCATCCACGCCTGGCGCACCCGCCGCGCCCGGCACCGCGCCAAGGCCCGCCGAGCGCGCGCCGCCGCCGGGCCGCTCGCCCCACGCTCGATCACCGGCACCCCCAGACCCGCCCGAACCCCAGTCGCCGCCGCGCCCCGCGCCGCGGCTCCCGTCGCGGCGCGCAAAGCCGCGCCGATGAAGCAGCGGGTCAAGCGCAACAAGGGCGGCAAGTTCAACGGCTCCACCTCCGGCGCCAAGAAAACCACCGCGAGGAAGACCGCAACCAACAAGAGCACCGCCGCACAACAAACGGCCGCGCAGAAGAAGGCCGCGCAGTTCCAGCGCACCCTCACGGCCGGAAACAACCGCGTCGCCCGCATCGACAAGCGCACCGACGCCGCAGACAAACGGCTCGACCGCGCCTTCGGCCACCCCAACCCGTGACACCGACCCGCAAGGACCGCACCGTGACCGACACCCACCGACCGCTGCACGCCCTGACCATCAAACAGCCCTGGGCTGCCGCTTCTCTTGGGGTTCCTGGTGTCGTCACAGGTTCTCAGCGGAGTTTCTGCAGGTCAGTGGCTCGAGTCACGATGGTAGCTACCGCAACAGGTGTGGTGCAAGACGACAGCCGTCCACTTTGCGGCGGCTTGGATCCGGCCGCCGCCCACAGGTCAGGTAATCGCGGGCGGCTGGGCCTGCTGGACCGCCTGGATGCCCAGCGCGGCGACGACCTCGTGCGGAGAACGCGCGAGTTGTACCTCGTGGTCGAGCTTGAGCTGCTGGGCCGGGGTGAGCTGGTACACCGTGACCGCCCAGTCGACTTTCACGATCAGTACTGCTCCGACTCGCAGCACCGCGTCCTTGGTGGGCTGCAGCGAGGTGAGCACCGGTCCGAGGTTCTGCAGCAGCATCGCGGTGTAGGCGGCGTCCTGGGCCAGCACTGTGCGTGTCTCGACTGCGTGCGCCGCCATGGCTGCGGTGTCCTGCGCGACGCGAGAGCCGGCCGCTTTGCGTACTCCGGCGCGCATCTGCCGAAACCAGGATCCGCGTCGGGCATTGTCGCGGTGGGTGATCTCAAGCCCGACCTCAGCCAGCAGGTCGCCGACGGCGGTTTCGACTTCCTTGTGGATGCGCCCGTCGGAAAGGTAGATCGTGACCGGGATTTCATCGGCCTCGACGATGTTAGGTATATCGCCACCGTCGTCGCTGAAGTGGGCGAGGGAACCTGCCGAGGCCCAAAAACTCGAGGGCTCCACCGGGTTGGGCGCGGCCGCAGGGCGTGCGGGTGGGCGTGTCTGGGGTTGGGTGAGCGGTTTGATCAGTTCGCTGATCGTCCCGGCCTGGCCGCCGCTGACCACCGCAGCGGTCCCGTCGGGTGCCGCGACCTGTACCGCGAGCGGTTCGGGGTTCGTCTCCAGCCATGTCTCCAGAACCCGGGCCAAACTTGCGAGGTCCGCACCGTCGTCCACCTCGACCGTGAGCGAGCCGGACTGGTCGAGATCCTCATGAGGCTGGGGCGCGGCTGTATGGATGGTCACCGACAGCTGCGAGCGGGAGCGCAGTGCCTCGTGCAAGGAAAGCGTCCAAGCCGACACGGCCGCCCGGGCCGCGGTCGTGACGCTCATGACTATCAGATCCAGCATCATCGCTCTGCCCTCCACTTCCTCGTGTCGCTGCTCGCAACCGACAGTGTCGCAGTTGTCTGCAGCACCCGTTCGTGTTTGCCGGATCCTGCCCGGCGGGTTCTCGGATCACCGACCCGCCGGGCGCCGGACACCGCGGCAAAGGAGATCGACTTCGCGATCAACCCGATGGAGCGGAATCCAGGCGGCGTGTCCACACTGCGGGATACGTCCGGCTGTGGCTCATCGGCGGTTCCTGGCCGGGGCGTTGAGTTGCGTCATCAGTTCCCTGTTGGTGGCGCGGGCAGCGTCGAGTTCCTGCTCGGTCTCCTCGCAGCGGCCGGTCAGGTCGACAACGGCCTGTTCGAGCTCGGTGATGCGCCGCTTGAGCTGGTCGACGTCGTCGGGCGCGCCGAGCCCGGACTCGCGCCAGACCTGCTCGCCGAGCAGTTCGGACAGCTTCTTCTCCAGCTGTCGGATGCGGTCGGCTTGCCGTCTGGCCCGCTCGTGCGCAGCGGCCAGGTCGGCTTGAAGGGAGGCCCGGCTGACCGTATGGGTCCCGTCCGGGTTGGCCGCGGGCTCGGCCGCGGCGGTGTGCAGTTGGGTGAGCAGGTCGCGGTGTCGGTAGAGGAAGGTGCGGTCGACGCCCGCGGCGCGGGCGATGGCGGACACGCTGAGCTCGCCGCCAGTGCGTGCGGCGTCGTTGATCGCCTTGATCACCCGTTGGCGGCGCCGTGCTGAATCGTCGCGCCGTCCCTGGATCATCGCGCTCTCGGTCATGCCCGCCGGTCCTCCCGCATGTCGATCAGGGACTGGCGGACCCGGGGCAGGCCGAGGGCGACGACGCTGCTGCGCGCCCTGCGCACGGTGGCGACCGCGTCCTGGACCTGAGCGCGTTCTTCGGTGCTCAGGTCGTCCAGGCCGGCCTTCACGCGGCTGATCAGCCGTCGTACTCGGGTGATCTCTTCGTCCGACGGCATCGTCTCGCGTTTGGCCCAGTCGTCGGCATCGATGGCCGCGGCCAGCCGCTCGCGGTTGCGCAGCAGGTCGGCGAGGTAGGTCTCCAGGTCGGGCAGGTGGGAGATGTCCGTGCGGAAGTGGCCGCAGCCCACACAGCGGAACCGGATCGGGCAGTCCTGCCCGTCGGCGGCGACGTTGCTCGGCTCGGTGCACACCCCGTAGGGGACCGCGACTTCGCCGATGGCGCGGCGTACGTGCTCCGAGTCGAGCAGAGCCTTCGCGTCGCGCCAGATCCGGTTGCCGTGCCGATCGAACTGCATCGCGGCGACGCGGTCGACGGCTTCGCGCCGGCGTTCCTCGCCGACGCGGTAGTACTGCTGAGTGGTGCTCATCTCGACGTGGTCCATGAGCTGGCACAGGACGTCAACGCGTACACCCGCGTCGGCATGGCGCTGCGCATAGGTGTGCCGGTAGGCGTAGAGGAACGCCCGCGACTTGTCGAAAGGCAGCATCCGGGTGACGGGCTTGCCCTCGACCTCGATGACCGTGGGCACGAGCAGTTCGGGCAGCGAGTCGACGTAGGCACGGTGCCGTCTGCTGATCGTGTCCGCGCTGATCGAACGGTCGCCATCAGGGTTGCGCACCGGGGAGGGCAGCAGTTTCAGCCGCGCCAGCAGGGTGTCGGGGAAGTGTTCGCGCACCCGCCGCTGCTGGTCGGTGATCACCGTGGCGGTGGCTGCGGCGATCGGCAGCCGCCGGCCCAGCCGGTTGGCCTTGTGGTTGTCGTAGATCAGCACCGGCTTGCCGTCGGTGTCGGTGCTCAGACAGTCCCAGGGCAGCGAGGCGATCTCGATGGGGCGACGGCCGGTGTCGATCAGCAGCTCGATCCCGGCGCGCACCGCCATGTCGATCGGGCCGCCGGACAGCTGGTCCAGGTGCGCGCAGACCTGGCGGATCACTTCCTTGGGAAGGTCGCGGCCGGCCTGGCGGTCGTCCGGATCGTCGGGCATGTCCTCGCGGGTCAGTGTGAAGTCGTCGGGCAGCCCGTGCAGCGGTGCTCCCGGCCGGGTCAGACCGAGCGCGCGGAACTTGCCCAGCAGCAGGCGGGCGGCGTAGCAGTCCCGCGAGCGGGTGTGTGCACTGATCTCGCCTTGTCCTTCGAGGTAGGCCAGCCGGTTGCAGAAGGCTGTGATGTCGTCGCGGCCCAGTGCCCGCAGGTCGGTGCCGTGGTCGGGGCGCTGGAGGCGCAGGCTCTCGGACAGTCGGGTGATGGCGACCAGACGCCCTTGGAGTACGCCGGCGACGAAGGTGCCCCGACGGGTCGGCAGGCTGTCGAACGCCCAGGCTTTGGTCGCCTCCCGCAGCCAGGGCTGACTGATCTCGATGAACCGCAGGGTCCCGGAGAACCCGAAGGCGGCCAGGTCCCACACATCCAGGTCGCGTTGCGACTCCGGGGTGAGGAACAGCCGGCCCACGTGGCGCATCAGCTCGCTGACCAGCTTCTGGTTCGTGTGGTTCAGCGGGCTGGTGTCCAGGTCGCCGAGCGAGCCGACCTCGGTGCGCCGGGCCAGATCCAGCATCGGGCGCAGGGTGTTGTGCTTGGTCTTGACGTTGTCCGCGCATCGTTGTTGCAGGCCGTAAAGGAACTCTGCGACGACACGCGGCGGCAGGGCGCGCAGATTGACCCGGTTGTCCTCGGCCAGCGACGGCGCCCCGGTGGCCTGCCAGCGCTCCTCGTCGATCGCCGGATCGGCTGCGCGGGCATCGCGCCAGTGGCCGTAGTGGGCCAGGCAGTAGGAGCCGCGGCCGGCGCGTTCCCGGGTGCAGTTGGCGACCCGGCACGGGCCCAGCGAGGGATGCGGCTTGACGGCCGGGTGGGAGCAGAACTCTTCCAGCGCGATGCCCATGTCCCGCCGCTGTACATCGTGGGCCAAGCACAGCTGGCTGCGCTTGCTCTTCCACGGGCGTTCGCAGGTCAGCACCCGGCAACGGCGCACTCCGACGATGCGCTCGAACTGCTTGGGCTGCGTAATGAACGCGGCCGGATCCGGGCGGCCCGCGCGCTTCCAGCGATAGTGACAGGTCACGCACATGCCGCTGACCAGGGTGCGCTGCTTGCCGCAGTCTGGCACATGGCAGATCTTCCAGCCCAGCAACGGGTGGTCCTGCGGGAACACGGCGATTCCGACGGCCGGGTCAAAGCCGAGCGTCGCGGTGAACTGCGGCGTGATCGCGGCCAGCAGCGCGGCGGTCACCTCGTCGCGTTCGACGGCCGACGGCGCGGGCGCGAGGGCCAAGGCGGTCACCGGGACACCTCCGCGAGCAGTTCGCGCGGGCTCGGGACGCGTTCGACGGCCGCACGCAATCGATCGGTACTCGGATGCAGGTAGGGCGCAGAGGAGGACGGAGAAGCATGGCCAAGCAGTGTCTGGACCTCGTCGAGCTCACCGCCGTGGTCGGCGATGTTGCTGGCGAAGGCGTGTCGGCACATGTGCGGCGTCAGATGGCGCTCCAGCCTGGCCCGCTCGCACAGCGCGTCGATGAGCTCGTTGACGGCGTCGGGCCGCATCGGAGCGCCGACCGGGTCGCGAAACAGGTTCACCAGCAGGAAATCGCACAGGGTCGCGGGCGGGCAGTCAGCCCGCTCGGCGGCGTACTGGTCGAGCGCCTGCACCACCAGGAAGTCCAGCGGGACCGCGCGGGTACGCCGCGACTTGGCCCAGGCGCCGTTGGGGTTCTCGCGCCGGTGGACGTGCACGTGCGCGCCTTCGACTCGGCACCCGAGGCTGCTGTTGTCGACCAGCAGGTGCATATCGCTGCGGCGCAGCCCGACCGCCTCGCTGCGGCGAAGTCCCGCCCGGGCCATCAGCAGGACGAGCAACCGGTCGCGAGCGGAGCGGCAGGCGCGGATCAGCGCGACGGTCTCGGTGTCGGTGGCCCGGTCGACGGGCCTGTCCGGTTCGCTCAGCCGGTGCTGCGCGCGCATCCGGTACTCAAGGCCGGTGTCCTCGCCGCGGGCTTCGGCGGGCAGGTCGCGGCTATCGGCCAGTTCGTAGAGCACGGCGAGCACCCAGCCGGGGACCTCCTTCGCGGTGATGGCGAAGCGCAGGAAGCCGCGCACGGCGGCCAAGACCGCGTTGATCCGGCGTTCCGCACGTACAGGTCGGCTGCCCGGGCCGCGCACCACCGGACCGCTGCCCGCTCCGGCCGGAGTGAACTTCAGCCAGACCATAAACATGCCGAAGTCCGTCGCAGCGACGGTCCAGTCGCGGCCGGTGCGCTCACACCAGCGCAGGTACAACGCGACGCTGCGAGCGTAAGCCTCTGTCGTCGACTCGGCCCGATCGCGGCCGAAGCGTGCGTTGCGCAGGAACCGGTCGGCCGCCGGCACCACCTCCATCGTCTCGTCGTCAAGCACCGTCCAGTACCGCTCACCAGACGGTGTCACTACCGGGAATGCGCTCTTCAATCTCTGCTCCTCGCTCGATCCAACGAAGAGCCACACAGCTACACCCCAAGAGAACTGACACGCCAGCGGTCATCCCAACCCCTCGTGCAACAGCACACAACAGGGCCCAGACCCCGAGAGAACGCCGCCATCGCCACCGGACGCAAGAACGTCGAGAACCGGTTATGGCCCACCCGCTATCGCGGACCCCTGGCCATCCACGCTGGGCGCACTTTGGACGAAACCGCCCTCGACACCACCGCCCCGCTCAACGTCCAGCACCCGCTGATCCGCACCGCCTACGCGAACGCAGCGCCCGGCGCCCGTGCGCGCGGCGCCATCGTCGCGCTCGCCGAACTGACCAACTGCCACCCCGCCAACGGATGCTGCGCTCCCTGGGGCGAGGCGGAGCCCGACGTGTGGCACTGGGTCCTGGCCGACATCCGCGCCCTGCCGCACCCCATCCCGTGCACCGGCCGTCAACGATTGTGGACCCCCGAACCCGCAACGCTCATAGCCCTGCACGCCGAGATCGAGGTGGCCACGTGATCCGCCTGCGGCTGCACGCCCTGCCCGAGGACACCGCCGCCGTCGCCCGGCTCGCCGACGTCTTCGACATCCTCGACGACTCCGGCGACCGCCACCCACGCGGCGCCAGCCGGCTGCGGCTGCGGTCCGCATCCCCGACCCCGGCCCGCCGCGCGACCCCACCGCTCCAGCACCCCGAAAGTGATCCGCCCGTGGTCTTCAGCCTCTCCGCCGCCGCCCTGTTCATCATCCTCACCCTGATCGCGATCCGCTTCGCGGGCCAGTCCCTCGGCTGGGCGCTGGTTGCGTTCCTCGCGGGTTTCTTCACCGCCAGCACCGGCGCCGCCCCCGCCATCCGCGACTTCGTCACCACCCTCAGCCACGCCATCCCGCACTGACCGGGCCGCCCGCGACCCGCGACCCGGCCCCGTCAACACGCACCGGGGCGCGCCATCCTGTTCCACCAATACGGGAAGGACACCCGCTTGTCCCTGACCTTCACCGACATTTTCTGCGGCGCGGGCGGCACCTCGACCGGCATGGTCGAAGCCGGTTTCGAACTCGTCCTGGCCGCCAACCACTGGCAGCGCGCCATCGAGACCCACGCCCTGAACCACCCCCGCGCCGAGCACATGTGCGCCGACGTCAACAACTACGACATGCGCCGCCTGCCGGGCACCGACGTGCTGTGCGCCTCCCCGATCTGCACCGAGAACAGCCCCGCCGGCGCCGGTTCCGGCCGCCGCTCCAAGCGCGCCGACGGGCAGCTGCCCATCGAAGAACTCGGACACGTCCCCCAGGCCGGTTTCGAGCGCACCCGCGCCACCTTCCACGACGTCATCCGCGCCACCGAGGTCCACCGCTATAAGGCGGTCATCGTGGAGAACGTGCCCGACGTGGTCTGGCGCTGGGAGCTGTTCGACTGGTGGTGCCAGGGCATGATCCGCCTCGGCTACCGCATGCGCATCCTGTCCGCCGACGCCGCCCACCTCGCCGGAGTCGGCAACGACCCCGCCGCGCAGTGGCGCAAACGGATCTGGATCAACTTCATCCGCAACGACATCCCCATGCCCGACCTGGAGCTGACCCCACCCGCCTGGTGCCCACTGTGCGAGACCGACGTGCACGCCGTGCAGACCTGGAAGCCCAGCGCGCCGCGCGTGCTGGGACAGCCGGTCGGCAAGTACCGCCAGCAGTACACGTACACCTGCCCGCGCGGACACGCCACCGTCGAACCGTACGTGCTGCCCGCCGCCAGCATCATCGACTGGTCGGACCTGGGCGCGCGCATCGGCGACCGGCGCCGCCCCCTCGCCAAGGCCACCCAAGCGAAGATCCTGGACGGGCTGCGTTTGCTGCGCGAACCCGCGCTGATCACCGTCAACCACCAAGACGCCGACAGACGTCCGCTGCCGCTGGCGTCCGCGCCGCTGCCGACCCGCACCGTGAAAATCGGCGAGGGCATCGCCACCCACCCGCTGCTGGTGCCCTGCGGCGGCTCCCGCTACGACACCGCGTACTCGACTACTGGCCCGATGCGCCCGCGCCTGACGCGCGAATCCGAGGCGATCGTCACCCCGCCCGCGTTCATCGCCACCCTGCGCCGCCACGGCGGCGCACAACCGGTGGCCCACCCGGTGGGCACCATCACCGGCGGCGGCAACCACCACGCCCTGATCATCCCCTACCACCGCGGCAACCACCCCACCACCACAAACCAGCCCCTACACACCCTGGCCACCCGCGACAGCGGCGCCCTCGTCCACCCCGAGATCGAGCTCGAAGACTGCCGCCTGCGCATGCTCAAACCCCGCGAACAGCTCTCCGGCCAGCGCTTCCCCACCAATTACCGCGTGGTCGGCAACCTCGCCGAACAAACCATGCAGGCCGGCAACGCCAACCCCGTCAACGCCGCCCACTGGATCGGCCAACGCATCGCCACCGCCCTCGCCTGAATCCCGCTCCGACCCGGCCCGCCCGCGCACCCCGCGTGGGCGGGCCGCCGCATTCCCGCACCGGAAGGACACCCGGTCATGCCCGAATCCCTACTCACCTTCAGTTTCGGCGGGGGCGTGCAATCGGTAGCCGCCATGGTGCTGGCCACCACCGGACGCCTGCCGTACCGCACGTTCCTGTTCGCCAACGTCGGCGACGACAGCGAACACCCCGGCACCCTGACCTACCTGGAACAGCACGCCAAGCCCTACGCGACCGCGCACGGCCTGGAACTGATCGAGCTGCACCGCACCCGCCGCGACGGCAGCCCTGAAACGCTCTACGGCAGGTTGACCAAGGAGGGTTCGCGCTCACTGCCGATCCCGGTGCGGATGAGCAACGGCGCGCCCGGCACCCGCAGTTGTACCGCCGACTTCAAAATCCGCGTGGTCGGCAAATGGCTCAAACAGCACGGCGCCAGCGCCGAGAACCCCGCCACCGTCGGGGTCGGCATCAGCCTGGACGAGATCGAGCGAGCCAACACCCGCCGCCAAGAGCCGTACGAACGCATCCACTACCCGCTGCTCGACCTCGGACTGCGCCGCGCCGACTGCCACCGCGTCATCACTGCGGCCGGCCTGCCTGTCCCCCCCAAGTCAGCGTGCTGGTTCTGCCCCTACCACCGCCCCACCACCTGGGCGGAGATGCGCCGCAGCGAACCCGAACTCTTCGAGCGCTCCTGCCAGCTCGAAACGCTGCTCAACGAGCGGCGCGCCGCGCTCGGCAAGGACCCGGTGTTCCTAACCCGCTTCGGCAGGCCCCTAGCCCGCGCCATCCCCGCCGGACAGCTCACCGTCTTCGACGCCCTCGACCCGCACGGCGAAGACGCCCTGTGCGACTCCGGACGCTGCTTCACCTAACCCCCACACCGGAAGGAAGGCGCCCTCCTGTGACATCTTCCTTCCAGTTCTACCTCGGTTGTGCACGGTTGGACAGTGACCGCCGGCTCGATTCGTCGTTTCTTCGTACATGCCGAGTCGTGGTGTGTGGTCGATTTGCTACTCGTCTAACCACGTCTCAGAGCCATGATGACTATGTGCCGGCCGACCGTGGTACTTCGAAATCAGGCGTCATGAACGCGTCGGCCGCCGTGCCCGCACCTGTCCCATTTGCATGGCGACGAACCATCCTGCGCTCCGCCACCCCCGACCGAATCTGTGACCACCACACGATAGGGAGTTGGTCTCGCGAGCCGGTGTCGTCACGTATCGTTCGCGACCCCCGTCGTCCTAGTGTCCCACCACTCCCGGCAGTGCGTGGTGAGGATGTGCGTCGGCCCGAGGATGTCTTCGAGGCGCGTCACTAGCTCGGACATGTCGCGGACCGCCGTTTCGGTGTCACCTTCCTCAGCGCGCGCCTCGATGAGGAACGACTGAGCTCGCAGGGTGTTTGGATGCTCGTCTCCGAGCAGGCGCAGGTGCTCGTCGACCGTGGCGGCAACCTCGGCCGCACTGCCGTCGTGATCGCTGGACAGCGCCTTCCAGTAGGCAAGCCTCGCCTTCGACGAGAGAACGGCGACGTTCTCAGGGCCGAGCATTCGTGCGCGATCCTCAACCACGGACTCGAGATCGGCGATGGCCCCGGCGCGGTCTCCCGATTCGAAGCGCGCGATCGCCAGGTCGTTGCGAATCGTGAGGGTCAACGGGTGGTCGGGGCCGAGCCCGTCGACGACGTTCGCGCGCAGTTCCTCGATTTCGGCCACTGCTCTGTCGTGGTCGCCGGCCATGGTGCGCCAGTAGCCGAGGATGCCGCGGCTCTCCAGCGCCTGCGGGTCGAGCGGGTCCAGGGCCCGGGTTTGGTCGGCGACGAGGAGTTCGAGTTCGGCGACGGCGCCCGAGGGATCGCCATTTCGGCCTCGGAAGCGGGCGACGTTGTGCCGGGCGAGGAAGGTGTCCGGGTCCTCAGGCCTGAAGATCCTGGCCCAGTCGGCGGCCAGGACCTCGAACTCCTGGTGCGCGGCCTCGACGTTTCCGATGAACCCCAACCAGTAGGCGCCGCGCTCGCGGATTTTGAGCGTCTCACGGGCATCAGGGCCCAGTGTCTGGCTGGCCTGTTCGCGCAGCGCGGCGAAGTAGCGTTCGGCCTCGTGGACTAGGCCAGCTTGGCCGTAGCTGTCGCCCAGCTGGATCAGTACGTGGTGGAGACGTTGCGGTGACAGCAGCGCCTCCATGCTCTGCTCTGACAGCTTTTGGGCGTTGCTCCGCAGTACTTGCATCAGGTCTCTGTCGTCCTGCTGCTTCTGTAGGAGCGAGTCGAGGCTGTCGGCGAGCAGGCGTGCTGCTTGATCCGGCTCGGTCTGGGCGGTCTCGCGCACGGCGCGTTGGACAAGTACGTGGACACGGATCGTGTCGCTGCCCTCGCCGCAATCAATCAGGCTGAGGCTGCGTAGTGCGCGCACGCCGGCCTCGATCTCCTGACGTGAACCGACTTCCAGGTACGCGCGGATTGCTTCGGTATCAAGGATAGTGACGGGAATGCCGTTGGGGTCCAGCAAACTGAGCAGTTTCATGACTCGCGCAGCCACCCCGGGCGGGGGTTGCTCGTTCGCGTGCTCGATGGAAATGGACCAGGTGGCCGCGAGGGTCACTCCATACTCATCGATGTGCTCGTATGGCATGATCTTCTTGAGTGTCTGCTTCCGGTCGCGCAGCAGGTCGCGATATGCCTTGCAGGTACCGGGGCCTTCAATTCGGCCGCCGGCGGCGGCGATGTGGGCGATGAGGCCAGTCGCCTGCGCTAGGGCCAGCGGAAGGAAACCGAGATCCTCCGCGAGGCCGTCGACGTCGTCGAGGGCGGCTGGATAATCCTTCAGCCGGGCGTGAATGTAGCTGGCAGCCTGCCTAGCAGTGTAGATGTTGATCTCCAACTGTTCCCAACCTTTTGCGACGTACGACGGATCCCGTTCGCGCGTCGTGATGATGCAGCGACCTTGACCCCGCAGGGTCAGCCGGGGCTTCAGATGCGCGAGGTCGCCTGGATGCTTGACATCGTCGAGGACGATCAGCCATTCCCGGTCCGCATCAGTGGCGAGCCACGACCGAAAGCGCTGGGCGGCACCCTCGATATCCCGTGTCTTTTCGCTGACCAGCCCGAGGACCTCGGCGGCGGCCGCGTACGCGGAAACGATGTTTGCGCGGCTGCTCGCGTTCACCCACACCAGGAGGTGGAGATGTTTCGCGTCCCACTCGGACCACGCGTACTTGGCAGCCAGCTGAGTCTTACCCACGCCACCGAGACCGCTGAGTATCCGGGCAGGGACGGGCGCCTGGGCCGGTTCTGTCACGACGACGCCCTTAGCGTCGAAGAACGCCTGGTACAGCTCGGTCAGCTCCGGCCGCCGTTGGAAGGAGTCGGCTTCCGGCGGCGGGTCGCCGACGAGGACCGGCCACTGGATTCTCCTGCGGGGGCCGACCGGTGCGACCTGCGGGACTCCGGCCCGCTCTGCCAGCCCGTCCACCTTCGCCACCAGCGTGAATCTCAGTACGCTGGCGTCCGTGGCGATCTTGAAGTCCTCGGTGAGAACCCCGACCAGTTGCCCAGTGTTCGCCGCGAACACTGCGGCTCCCGAACCTCCGCTCCATGGCGAATCATCGAACGACCCGCGGTCCGGCACGATCGATCCCGCGATCATCAGCGTCGCCTCACCGATGACAAACCTCGTCGCGCCCTGCAACGGCTCCACGACTCCGCGGACCACATGGCTGTCCAGGCCGGCGTCGTCCTTCATCGCCTTCGGGAAGCAAACCGCGAACACCGGCACCGGCCCGGTTCCCTCGATCCGGCCCCAGGCCGGGATCGGGACCCCCGGGGCCGACAGCCCTCCGGGGGCGACTCGCAACAGTGCCACGTCCAGCTCTTCGGCGTTCGTTCCGGCTGGCACCACCTGAGCCGACACCCACGGCATCTCTAATGGCTTGGCCGGATCGAACAGCCGGACCTCCACACCCACCCCCGGCTCGGCGGCGTCGGCCACCACGTGTGCCGCGGTCAGCACCAGATCGTCGGCGATCAGGAACCCGGTCCCACGCGAGCGGCCCGGACACCGCACCTGCACCAACCGCCCCAGAACTGGGTTTACCTCGGCAGGTCGCACCAGCGGTCCGCTACTCGTCATCGACGTCGGAGATCCTCATCCTGCGCGGCTTCCCACCCCCACCGGCCCGATCGGCATCGAACGGCTGCAACGTCAACTTGATCCGCTGGGTGTATTCCGCCGACACCCCGCCCTTGGCCGAAGCCGACCACGGCAGCAGCATCACCTTCACCGAGCCCTCGGCATCCTTGTGCACCGCCGCACTCAGCTCCAACTCCACGGGCCCCACCTCGAACTTCACTCCGCTCGAAGCACCCTCAACCTGCGCCTGCTCGATCCCGGCTCTGATCGCCGCGATCGCCTCGCCCAGCTCCGCCCACCCCTCAGCCACGCCAGTCCCCTACAACATCGAACTCCGATAAACCGTGCGCCAGTTACATTAGCGCCAGTTTGCCGAATGGAGGCAGGGTCCGTTGTATGCCCTCGTAGATCGCAACTTCAGCGGGGTGTGCCATGACGCGACGGTTGCCGGTTCCTGCCGCGCCGCGGCCGCTGGAGCAGCATGCGGCCCGGTAGACGCTGACGGCTCTGGCCAGGGCGAAGCCGGTAGTCGGGCGCAACTGCCGACGGTGCACCGGCTGTAGTTCTTCCTCACCAAACCATGGTCAACTGCGCGTTCAAAGTAATCGGCAAAAACCAAGGGCGGGAACCTCGCGCGAGGTTCCCGCCCTGGTCAGAAGCGAGCCCCCTATCGGAATCGAACCGATGACCTAGACCTGGTGGCTCGCTCAGAGTCGGCCCGCGGCGCATATGACGGCCTTCGTCGCCGACCAGCGTCATCGCGCTAAACACGGGTTGCCGTCGCTGGGGATCTACAGCCGCGGATTCAACCGACCCGGCAGCCTGCCGACGAAGACCACCGCATTTAAGGTCGGCACCGTCTTCGACGGGGCCCGCCGAGTCCTGCGCTTCGGCATGGAAAACGGCCATTCAGAGCGGATCGGGCTGGGCCGGGCGTTCATCGTGGCGCTGCCCCCGGGCGGTGTACGCGGCGGGCGGCGACGGCCGTTCCCCGACCAGGTAGCCCGCGCCCTGGCCGATCAGTCCAACCTGGCCACGCTCGAACAGCTTGATACCGACAACCGCGGGCTGCGCGACATCTGGGAGGCGCTGGTCCTCACCGGCCGACGCACAAGCGAGGTCCTGGAGCTTCGCCTCGAATGCCTGGGCACCTACAACGGACTGCCGATGTTCTGGCACGACCAGACCAAGGTCGGCAACTACGACGACGCGATCCGGATCCCCGACTGGCTCTACCAGCGCCTGCGAGCACGCCAGAACACCACCTGCGACCGTTTCGCCTACCAGCACGGCCGACTGCCCAACCCGGACGAACGCCAAGCCCTGGCCCTGTTTCCCCGACGTATCGGCAATCGCCGAGGACTCAAGGGCGTCAGCTACAGCTGGTTCCAGGCGCAGTTCCAGGACTGGGTCGACCAGCTGGACATCGACGAGCACTGCGTCCCCCACCAGGCCCGCCACACCCTGGCCACCAATCTCCTTCGCCACGGCGCCGGGCTCGCGCATATCAAGCGCTACCTCGGACACGTCTCCGAGCGCATGTCCGAGCACTACATCCACCTGGCCAACATCGACCCGCTTATCGAAGACGCGCTGACCGCGGTGTGGGTCACTGGCCCCGGCTCACCCCAGCCCGGCAAGAGCCTGTCCGACGGAGAACCGATGACCCGGCAGCAGGCCGAGGCCATCGCCCTGGACCTGGCGCGCCGTAGCACTCCCGCCGACGGCGGCTTTTGCACCTACCAGCCCGTGGTCAACGGCGCGGCCTGCCCGTGGAACCTGGACTACCACAACTGCGACAAGTTCGTGATGTCCGGTGCAGACCTGGTCTACTGGCACCGTAAACGCGAGCAATGGCACACCCTTGCGGAACGCGCCCCCGACACCGCCACCGCCGACTTCCTGCACGATGCCTTCGAGCCGACCGCGCGTGCCATCGACGGCCTCGAAAAGGCGCTGGCTGCCGTCGGGCTCCTGGAGCAGGCGCTCAGCCTGGACCTGCGCCGCCCGCAGGACTACTTCGGCCGGGTGTGGAGCACGGCCTTCCGAGCTCAGGACCTCGCCCGCCACAACGAGCTGGGCACGCCGGATGGCGACGCATGAGCGCCGACACCGGATCGACCGCAGCAGCCATCGCCGCGAGGCGCGGCCAGAGCAAGGCGAAACTCGACCTGGTCGAAAAAGCCATCGGCCAGCTTCGCCGGGAGGGATCGCGCACCACCGTGCGCGCCATCGCCCGCCGGGCCGGCGTATCTCCCACGTTCCTCTACGAGAACCCTGCGGCCCGCGCGCTTGTCCAAGCCGCGGCCGTCGCCGCCTCCGACCGCCGCGCCCTCGCAGCGGACAGCGAACACGACAAGATCGAAGCCAGTTGGCGAGAGCGAGCCCTCAACGCCGAGGAAGCCCTCACCCACGCCCAGCGAGAGGTGCTCGCGCAACGCCACCACATTGGCGAGTTGATGGGCCAGCTCAGAGACCTCGACCAGATGGTCCCAGGGGAATCCGTCCAGCGGCTCTTAACCGAGAACACCACGCTCAAGCAACGTGTCCACCAGCTCACTCGAGAATACCGCACGCTCCAAGAACGTCTAGAAGCCTCCCGCGCCACCAATCGCTTCGCCGACCGCCAGATTGCCGACCTGCAAGCCCAGCTCCTCGACTCTCGGCTACAGCACGGCTGAATCATCGGATGCTCGGAGACGGATCTGACGCAGTCGGCGCTTCGGCCAGGTATCGCTGGAGATCCAAATGCCGGAACTGGTAAACGCCCCCCACCTGCCGCAGCACGCCTCGACGTTCGTGGGCATCCAAAAGAAATCCCATCAAATTTCGAGGAAACTCACATTGAATCGCTAAATACCACCTCGTTGCCGTGAAAGGTAGCCATGAGGAATAGTAGATGGCGTCCAACTGAATGTAGGTGATACTGAGCGATAGCCCTACTAGGCTTCCACCGATCGCCCCGTCGAGGGCGCCATCTGTAAGCCTCGACATCCTGGCCCAGACTGCAAACAATACGGCGGTTGATACCGCGCCCGCAGCAACGCCTGCGAGGATAATTTGCAGAAAGGATCGCCTGTCACGGACTAGAAGGCTTGCCGGGTCCGCAGCCCTGGTCACGTCGGCGAGGGCGGGTCGCAAACCCGAGAGGATGACGATCGAGATGCCGATCGGAGCGCCAATGACAAGCCCGATCCCATCACCGAACGCGGCGAAACTCACTACACCGCTAAGAATTCCGAGCGCGACTCCCGCTGGAAACCGCGTAGCCGCTGGAGACCAGCGAATCTTACTCGAAGGCCTAGTTTCCCAAGGCACGAATCGGGACCTACGCGAGAAAAAGCTTTGCAAGTACAGCGAGAGGCCTGAGCTCATACCGAAAACAAGGCCCGCGGCTGTGAGACCAATTATCCCCGCAACCGCACCTGCGGGCAGGTACATCCACGAACCCTGAGATATTCGACTTGCCAGAGCGTATGCGATACCGGCAGGCAAGGCGCCGACCGCACCAATGGAAGTGCCGATTGCTGTTGCCACGACTACCCATGCCAGCAAAGCTGTCGGATTCCGAGGAAGGAATAGAGATAGTCGCCACCAGGCGAGGTCAGGTGTCCCTTGCAAATCATGCTCTAGATGGCGGGCGAGCAGGGCCAGAGTCTGCAACGCCTGGTCTGCCGCAAACGGCAATGCGGCCCCTGGAGCGGTGGGCCGATATGCGGCTGGTATGAACTGGCTGAGAAGATGCCGCTCGACTGCGGCTTGATCTGGAAATCGTTCGGGGTCGCAGAGATCGGCTGGATCGGGGAGTGCGCCACCGATGTACGTGCCCGGGCGCGGATTGTAGATGGTACGGGCCAAGAAAAGCATGAGCGGCGTGCGCAGCGCCCGACCAACGGGCGTGGCAGTACCTAACTGACGAGCTACCAACTCCCAGCGCTTGGCCGCGGCTGCACCATCGCCTCCATCTCGATGCAGGTATGTGGCGACGGCCTGGGCGCCAAGAGGCTGCAGCTCGATGCCAGCAGCCCCGGCGAGCTTCACAGTAACGCCCCCACTGGTTGTTGTGGCCTTACGATACTCGGCAGTGCGACTCGAAATGACAATGCCTTGTCCAGGCACTAAGGCTCCGTTGATGGCGTCGAGCGCGACAGGCCGTGAGTCTGTGGGCAACTCGTCGAGCCCATCAAGGATCGGCAGGATCATGCCCTGATCAAGTAGAGCGCGGCCGACGAACCCACGGCGCCCTGACACGGACACCATTTGATCAAGACCCTGGTAGTCGCGAACCAGGCAAGCTGTCATCCAGTCGAACAGACCTTGATCGAATGGATTCCACGAGGCCAGGGAGAAGATGACCGGCACCGGAAGCTCGACGCTCTTCGCGCGTCGAGCAATGAGTCCCTGGGCCAACTGGACGACCAACATAGTCTTGCCTGCGCCCGGCTTGCCGAGCACTACGAGACGCCGAGTCGGCACGCTCTTGGTCAAGACATCAAGGATCTGCGACCAACTGCCAGCCAGGTTAGCTGACTCCTGAGCCCACTCGGCTGGATCAGTCTGCGACCCTTCCGGCCACTCTTGAGCGACGGATACCAGCAGCGGCCATGCCTCTACCAAGTCGTCCGGGGCAGGATTCCATGAAACGGCGAGTGCATAAGGATCATTCAGGCGACGTAAGCGGGCTTCATCCCGCCACTGAGCGCCGACGGCACGTGCTAGAGCGTCCGCGAAGGTGATCAAATCCTGCGCGCCATCCGCTTCGACCTGGGCCGCGCGAAACGTGGCCCACGCGAGATACAGACCAGGTACTGACGGCAACAACGTGATCGCGGTCGCTGCCGCACCCAAGTTGAAGTAGCGCGACAAGAACAGCGCGCCGCCAATGCCACAGATCGACAACGTTAAGTAGATCAGACCGACATGGGCACGCGTACCACGGCCCCCCATCCTCATACCAAACATCATGGCGTGTAACAGCGTGCTGCCGCAGTGAGACGCCGTGAACTGGTCGACGCTCGCCGCGACCGAAACGAGGCGGGGAGCGCCAAACCGAACACGCTGCGCCACACATCAAGCCAGCTCGCACCCGATCCGGACGCGTGCGCAGTCGGTAAAGTCGGCTCGTTCCTCCATCTCAAGGAACTGGCCCCGGACCTGCCGTTCATCCCGGTGCTTCAGGGCTGGTCGCTGGCCGATTACGACGCCTGCCACGAGCGCTACCAACGCGAGGGCATCGACCTGGCGCGTCAACCGGTAGTCGGGCTCGGCTCGGTCTGCCGCCGCCAGACCACCGCCGCCATTGCGCTGCTCGCCGCGCACTTCGCCAACCTCAGCATCCGCCTGCACGGGTTCGGCGTGTCCACCCGCGGCCTGGGCAACTTCGCCGCCGACCTGGTCTCCGCAGACTCCATGGCCTGGAGCAAAGGCGGACGGTTCCTGCGCGGCTGCGCCCACGGCACCGGCGCGAAAAACGAGGCCAACTGCCCGCAGCACGCCCTGGCCTGGCGCTCGCGCGTGCTCGCCAAGACCGAACCCGCCGCCCGCCAACTGGCCATCCCAGGACTCTGACCCCTACTCGACCGCCGCGCCGCTGGAGGTGCCCCCATGACCCCTGCCCTCACCGCGATGGCCGCCCTGCCCGCTCTCGGCTGGAGCGTGCACGCCGCCGCACTGCGCCACCGGCTCAAGCAGGCGCGGCGCGACCCGCTCACCGGACTGCCCACCCGCGACCAGTTCACCGACCAAGCGACCCGGTTGCTGCGCCACCGGCCCGCGCTGGTCGTGCTGATCGACCTGGACCGGTTCAAGCCGCTCAACGACACCCACGGACACGCCGCAGGAGACACCGCGCTGCGCACCGTCGCCGAGCGGCTGGCCGCATGGAGCCGGCGCGACGGGATCGCCGCCCGCCTCGGCGGGGACGAGTTCGCCGCCATCCTGCCCCACCCCGCCGACCCCGACGCGGAACTGGCCGCACTGCACGCGGCGCTGACCGCACCGGTCACGCACCGCGGCCAGCACCTCGACGTGGGCGCCTCGATCGGGGCACACCCCGCCCCGCCCGGCACGCCCCTGCCCCACGCCCTGGGCGCCGCCGACGCCGCGATGTACCACGCCAAGCGCCACGGCGGCGGCTGGCACCAGAACACCACCAGCCCCAGCGCGCCGCACAACGCCCCACACCGCTGGAAGCGCACCCGCCCCGCACCCACCCGCTAAACGCGCCACCCCGGCGCTACCTCCCCTCGGTACCCGAACCCGGAAAGGACCGGTGACCCGTCGTGTCCTACGGCGAGACCGTCATCACCATCGTCGGCAACCTGACCGACGACCCCGAACTGCGCTTCACCCCCTCCGGCGCCGCAGTCGCCAACTTCACCATCGCCTCCACCCCGCGCACCTTCGACAAGAACACCAACGAGTGGAAGGACGGCGACGCGCTGTTCCTGCGCGCCTCGATCTGGCGCCAGTACGCCGAGAACGTCGCCGAGACCCTGACCAAGGGCACCCGCGTGATCGCCACCGGGCGCCTGAAGCAGCGCTCCTACGACGACCGCGAAGGCGTCAAGCGCACCGTGGTCGAACTCGACATCGAAGAGATCGGCCCCGCCCTGCGCTACGCCACCGCCAAGGTCACCAAGACCACCCGCAGCAATAGCGCCTCCAACGGCCAGGGCGGGAACGACGCCTGGGCCACCGTCGGCGCACCCGCCAACAACGGCTGGGGCGGCAGCTACAGCGGCGACGAACCGCCCTTCTAAACCCTCTGCTTTCCCTCGCACTTCGCTGACGGCCGCCGCGCACCGGGCGGCCGTCAGCGACAACCGCCGAGCGGCCCCGTGAGCGGCCGACCGCTTCGATCACGAAAGGCAGGTGGCAGATGACCGACGGACCAGGCGGCCCGAGCGCGCAGGGCCTCAAGGACCAGCAAGAGAAGCAGCACGCGGACCTGCCGCGGATCGACGCCACCATCGGCCCTAAGGCGATCCGCACCCTGCGCGAACTGCTACTCGGCAACGTGCTGCCGCAGGTGTACGTCACCAGCGGGCAGATCACGGCGGTGGAGCGGGTCTCGGGCACCGCCGGCGCGGACGCCGGGGACGAGGACGCGCCGTTGCCGGTGGCCGCCACCACCATGACCGCGCCGACCCTGGCGCACCTGCTGGCGCAGCACACCTACACCTACCGCCACGCCCCCAAGGGCGCGATCGAGGAGTTCACCCCGCCGCGCGAGGTGCTCTCCGCCGCGCTGGCCCCCCGGGAGTGGCCGGGGGTGCGCCCGTTGCACGGGATCATCGGCGCCCCGGTGCTGCGCCGCGACGGCACCCTGCTGCAAGAACCCGGCTACGACCCGGCCACCGGGCTGTACCTGGCCCCGACCGTGCAACTGGACCCCATCCCCGCCAAACCCACCGCCGAGCAGGTGGAGGAGGCCCGCGCGTTCCTGGTCGAGCGGTTCCTGGTCGACTTCCCCTGGACCTCCAAAGCCGACCGCGCCAACTACCTCGCGCTCATGGTCTCCCCCGCGTTGCGCCCGTTCCTGCGCTGCCTGACCCCGTTCGGAATCATCACCGCGACCATGCCTGGCTCCGGCAAAACCATCCTCACCGCCGCGATCGGCTTGTTGTACGGTCAGCGGGTGCTGTCCTGGCCGGACGCGGACGAGGAACTGCGCAAGTCCATCACCGCGGTGATGGCCGAGCCGGTCGGCGCGGTGGTCTTCGACAACCTCGCCGAGGGCGCCGTCATCGACTCCCCGATCCTCGCCCGGCTGATCACCGAGCACACCTGGTCGGATCGGCGCCTGGGTTCCTCGGCGAACGTCGCCTACCCCAATGACCGGCTGTGGCTGGCCACCGGCAACAATCTCGCGGTGGGCGGGGACATGGCCTCGCGCACCATGCTGGTCCGATTGGACCCGGACATGCCGCACCCGGAGGAGCGCAGCGGCTTCACCATCCCCGACCTGCCCGCGTGGATCATGGCTCAGGCCAACCGGCGCACCCTGCTGCGCCACGTGCTCACTCTCGTGGTCGACTGGTGCGCCAATGGGGCACCGGCGGCCGACTCGGTCACCATGCGCCAGTTCACCCCCTGGGCGCGCGCCGTGGGCGGGTTCCTGGCCCACCACGGCATCGAAGGGTTCCTGACCAACATCGACCAGGTGCGCGCGGTGGACGAGAGCGACGAGGAATGGACCGCGTTCCTGGCCCGCTGGTGGCAGCTGCGCAAGGACACCCCGATCCTGGCCAACGAACTGCTCGCCAGCGCCCAGATCGTGATGACAGATGAGGACATCTGGCAGGGGGCGTTCATCACTGGCCGCAACGGACGCGTGCCCAACGCCAAATCCCTCGGCTGGATGCTGCGCGGACAAACCGGCCGCTGGCACGGCGACTTCGTGCTGCGCACCGACCGCGGCGGACGCGCCGGCGACCGGCGCACCTGGCACGTGGAACACGCCACCAGCCACACGGCTTCGGCGAACCAGCGCGGCGGCGAGCAGGACGAAGCCGACACCGCCCGGTGGGGCGAGCAGGAGGAACTGCCCACCAACGGATGGCCCCCCGGCTCCATCGGCGCCCTGGAAGCCCAGGCAGCCGCACGGGAAGCCCGCTGGAGCACGCACCCGTGACCGCCACACACCGTCACCGCACGCGACCGCCGCTGCGCCGCAGCAGAACCGGCCCCCAGAAAAACCCGAGAAACCCGAAAACCCGACGACACGACCTCCACCTGCGACGATAACCCGTCAGCGCCGTCGGGTTTCTCTCCGACGCGATCAAGAAAAACCCGAAAACCCGATGACCACAGTCGGGTTTCTCCCGTCGGTCGGGTTTCTCCCCAAGCCCCCGCCGAGAAACCCGACGGCAACGCCCCAGGTCAAAGGCCAGTTGTCGGGTTTTCGGTTTCTACGGGTTTTTTCTGACCCCCGGCCCTATACGCGCGAGAACCACGCCACCGTCACGCAACGTGAGCGTCGCCGCGCAGGCCCCCAAACCCCCGACCGTCCCGCGCGAAGCGCGGGGGGATGCCTCAACCTCACGTCCACCCTGTGCGGGAGTGAGGCATCCCCCGCGCTTCGCGCGGACCCCTCGCCGGAGATCACCCGTGTCCGAACCGCTCGACCTCGCGCTGCACCTGGCGGCCCTGGGCCGCCACGTCTTCCCGCTCTCCCCGCACAGCAAAAGACCGCTCAGCAACTGCCCGCACTGCCGACCTGCCTCCGGCAGGCCCGGCCACCGCATCGACACCTGCCCGTGCCTGGCCGCCGGGGCGTGGTGTCACGGCGTGCGCGCCGCCACGACCGACCCGCAACGCATCACGCGGTGGTGGACCGCCGCGCCCCGCGCCGCCGTGGCGCTGGCCGCCGGACCCTCCGGCCTGATCCTCATCGACATCGACACCCACACCGACACCCCACCCCAGCACCCCGGAACCGCGCTGCTGCCCGGCATCGACCTGCGCACCGAACCCGCCGCCGCAGGATGGCGAGAGCAGGACTACCGCGACGGACGCGACACCCTCACACTGCTTGCCCGCCTGCGCGGCGGCCCGCACCCCTGGCCCACCGACCCCGCGCATCGGCCCGTCACCGCCGACACCCCCAGCGGCGGACGCCACCTGTGGTACCAAGCCCCCGCCCCCGACCTGCACCAAGCCGTCCCCCCGAAACCCCTGGCCTGGCAGGTCGACGTCAAAGCCGGATGGTCCTACGGCCTCGCCCCCGGAACCCGCACCGCCGCCGGCCACTACACCCACCGCAGCGGCGACCTCGCCAAGCCTGGCCGCCTACCCGACTGGCTCGCCCGCGAGATCATCCGCGCCTGCCAACCCACCCCACCCCCGCAACGCGCACCGCACTACCGCCCGGTCATCGCCTCGGGCGGCGGCCCGGCGAACTATTTGCGCACCGTGCTCGACAACGGCGCCGAACACCTCGCCCGCCTCGAAGATGGACGCAAAACCGTGCTCTCCGCCCTCGCCTACAAAGCAGGCGGCTACCTCGCACACTCCGGTCTATCCGAAACCGAAGTCATCGACCAACTCATCACCGCCGGAACCAACAGCGGCCTAACCCACCGCGAAGCAGAACGCACCGCCCGCCGAGCCCTCGACAACGGCAAAACCAGACCCCTCACACCAACCCAACAACACCGATAACCCGCCAGCCCGGGTAAAGGAAAAGACCGCCCCCGGCACGAAGACAACTCAACAGCGCAACGAATACCGCCCGCCAGTGCCCGCATTGGCGGGCTTCGCATGCAGAGGGAGACCGCTGATGCCCCGCGATGAACTCCTCACCCTCGACACGGTCCTAGCCGAACTCGGCGAAAACGGCAAGCCCCTGCCCCGCTCCACCTTCCACGACTGGCGCGCCAAAGGGCGCGCCCCCCGCTGCATCAAACTGCCCAACGGCACTCTGCGCATCCGCCGCAGCGAATTCACCCGCTGGCTCGACACCCACGAGGAAGCCGCCTAGTGAAAACCAGTTACGACGTCCGCGTTTGGAAGATCAAGCCATACAAGGGAAAACGCGGCACGACCTACACGGTGCGCTGGACCGTAGATGGCCAGGAAAAGAACCATCCGCCGTTCGCGACGTTCGCACTAGCGGACGCCTTCCGCTCACAACTCAAGACGGCGATGGGCAAGGGTGAGCCGTTCGACACCGACACCGGCCTTCCGGTGTCCATGCTGAAGAAGACTTCCACAATGCTCTGGTACGACCTGGCCGCCGCCTATGCCGATGTGAAGTGGAAACGCAGCTCCGCGCACAGCCGCAAGAACCGGGCCGAAGCGCTCATGACCGCCACCATCGCCTTGCTGCGCAAAGGACCGTCCGGATTCAACCCCGTGGACGTACGCACGGCCCTGCGAGCGTGGGCTTTCAACTCCGATCGGAGACCGACCGCGCCACGCGAGGTGAACGCGATACCCCGTTGGGTCAAGCTGAACTGCCGCACCGTCGATGCCCTGACAGATCCTCAGGTCACCCGACTCGTGTTAGACGCGATCACATCCAGACTCGACGGCAAGCCAGCCGCGCCGTCCACCGTGCGCCGCAGACGATCAATCCTCTACAACGTCGGACTGTACGGCGTGGAAAGCGGAGCGTTCGAAGCCAACCCGTTCGAGGGCCTGCAATCAGCAACTGGCAAGTCCGCACGCGCGATCGACAAGCGATGCCTGATCAATCCTGCTCAGGCCAAAGCGCTGCTAGCGCACGTCAAAGCCAACCGGTGGGGCGGCAGACGCCTTCACGCGCTGCTCGCCACGCTCTACTACGCCGGCCTTCGGCCCGAAGAAGCCACCGCGCTGAGAGTGCGGGACCTGGCCCTCCCGGAGGAAGGCTGGGGCGAGATCCTGCTCCACACGGCGCGCCCCGAGGTCGGCTCCCAATGGACCGGAAACGGCACCCCGTACGAATCACGCCATCTCAAAGCCCGCGACGAGGGCGACATCCGCCCGGTTCCTGCGCACCCAATTCTGGTCGCGATCCTTCGGGACTACATCAAAAACCCCGGTTCGAACACGGCCCCCCGGCCCGCGCTCAAACCGGACGAACGGCTGTTCCCCGGGGCTCACGGAGGCGAGATGTCCGGCGAGGTCTACCGCCGCGCGTGGGCCAAAGCACGCCAGAAGGTCCTGACGCCCGCCGAGTACGCATCGCCCCTCGGCAAGCGCGTCTATGACCTGCGTCATACCTGCCTGACGACCTGGCTCAACAGCGGCGTAGCCCCCGCGCGAGTCGCGGCCTGGGCTGGAAACAGCGTGCCGATTCTCCTGGCCATCTATGTCAACTGCATCACCGGCGATGAAGACGACATGAAACGACGCATCGAGGACGCGCTACCAAACGAGTAGCGCCCAAGTGCAACCCGACTAGGCCACTCCTGCTGTGCCGCGGCGGCCAACCACCCGCGGCACAGAAGGCCGACCATCACAGCGGCGGCGGGCGGGAGGCTTTCTTTATGCGGCGTCCTGTTGTGCGGCGGCGACCAGCCGGATCAGGGCGTTGTCCCGGTCGTAAGCCTCACGCAGTTCGCCGAGGAACTCCCAGATCGCCTTCTCCCATGGAGAGGACGCCGCCGCATCCGGGTATCCGTGCGCCGCAGCCAGGCGGTCGGCTTCGGCGAGCACCGCTTCAACGGAGCTCAGCAGCGGCTCGGCCTCGCCGGTGCCTAACTGGTGGGCTGCCATCGCGTGGGCCATCGCGCGTACCGGCTCGGCGAGAGCGAAGGTGGGCAGAGCCCCAAGCTCGTCAGTGTTGGAGGGGCTCGGCCCGGCGAATACGAACTGCGGGGGGAGCTTCGCCGCGGCCTGGCGCAGGCGGATCTGCCCGTCGATCCGTCCGATGTTGCGGCTGCCCTGCTTGGCGTGGTGGGCGCGCGCGGTCACGATCGGGCCGCCAGCCTCGTACTGCCGGTAGAGGACAGACTGGTCCATGCCGAGTGCCAGCGCGATCGAGGGCCAGGACAGGCCCCCGGCCCGCGCGTCACGCACCGCCCATCGCGTGGCCCACGCCGCGTACGGCTGGACCAGTTCGGCCAGAATCTGCGCCTTGGTGAGCGGGTCCGGCACCGCCAAGGCACGTTTCACCTCTTCGGCGAGGTTGTGCATCATCTGCTCGCCGTAGCGAGCCTCCGAGCTGTCGTCGACGTCGTCCACGACCGCCTCCTCTCGACCAAGATACGCCTATGTGTAGACGCATAGGAGAGAATAGCATCCACCTTTGCGTAGACGCATAGAGATGCCCGCCGAGCTTTGGATCGACCCGGGACAGCCAGCTACGCGTTAGCCGCTACACAGTTCCGGCGGTCCGCTTGTCGCGGCCCATCCGGTACAGGAGTCCGGCGACGTTCCCGAGCGCCTGGACGGCCTCCGCGCGGTCCATGTCAAGGCCCTTGATGACCTCCTCGTCGTCGTGGATGTATGACGAAAGCCACGCGTATGTGGACTGCACGACCATCGCGAACCGCTGCACCTCGGTCCGGTCCTTCGGCTTCACCCCGGCCGCCGTCGCCTCCTTGTACGCGTTCAGCGTGTCGTAGTACTCGCGCACCGGGTCGAGGACCTGCCGCAGTTGGACGGCGACGTTGAAGTGTCCAGCCCGGATCAGGTCCCGAGCCTGGTTCAGCCGCGCGGCAGCCGTCGCCAGTTCCGGGTCGTCGATGATCGGGATCATGAGGTCGATGTACGACGCGTTGGTGACCTCCTGCACCTGCTCGGCCCACTCGCCGCCGCCGCGCACCCGGATTGTCATCGCGCTGGCCTCTGCCTGGTGCAGGCGAAGCGCCGGCTGCTTGTCGAGCAGCATGCCCTTGAGATGAGTCAGCCCGAGGTGGAAATCACCGCCATCGCGAAGCTCCTCGAGTTCGCGCAGCGCAGCCGAGCTGATGTGCCCAACGAGCTTCACTGTGGTTGGGGATGTGTTGGTGGCGTAAAGCCCGGCCGACTGGAGCGTCGTGAGCGTCGGCAGGTCCCAAAGTTGGGCGTTCCGGTCCTTGGTCGCGGTGAGCCTTGCGGTGAAATCGATCATCCGCTGTTCCGTGTCGCCACTGGTGTAGGTGGTCCACACGGACACGTTGACGGTGATTCTCGCGCCGTCGAAATCAGGGGTTAGCGCGACGGTGAGTTTGTCCTCCATCGCGTAGACGTAGGCATCGCCGGGCAGCCGGAACATCAGATCTCTCCTAAAGGGGTCAGAGGGGTAGCCGGATGCAGCCACGGTACGTGTGCCCGCCGACACCATGCGATCGAATACCGGAAGACCACCTGGCTGGGGACAGAAGCCGGCGCCCGCCGGCCCTAGGCCCCGCTGTTGGGTCGGCTGTTCGGGACCCAGCGTGGTCTGCTGACAGCGTCTGCGTGTCACCGGGTCAGGCCGTCGAGTGACACCTCTTGCACGTATCTTGGCCATGCCCCGAAGTGAAGGCGCCCCCGCTACCCGCCGCCCCGCCAGCTCCCGTCCAGACGGCTCGCAGAACTTCTCCGCGTATTCACCGGAGCCACCCGGAGAAACCCGGACACGGCCGGATACGCGCCCCGCTTGGCCGCTGTTCGAGGCTGTCGGCACGACGGGGCACAATAGGTCGCTAGCAGCATCCCTACCAGCACAGGAGCAGCGCAGCATGGCCCGCCGCAGCGCACCCCAAGAGACTGACGAGCCGTTCGAGGAGCGGATCGTCGAGATCGACGTGACCGAGGAGATGTCCAACTCCTATCTGGAGTACTCCTACTCGGTCATCTACTCGCGCGCGCTGCCCGACGCCCGCGACGGGCTCAAGCCGGTGCACCGGCGGGTGCTCTACCAGATGGGCGAGATGGGGCTGCGGCCCGAGCGCGGCTTCGTGAAGTCGGCGCGCGTGGTCGGCGAGGTGATGGGGCGTCTGCACCCGCACGGCGACGGGCCGATCTACGACACGCTCGTGCGGATGGCGCAGCCGTTCTCGATGCGGCTGCCGCTGGTGGACGGGCACGGCAACTTCGGTTCGCTGGGCAACGACGATCCGCCGGCCGCGATGCGTTACACCGAAGCCCGGCTCACGGCCGCGTCGATGCTGATGACCCAGGACATCGACGAGGACACCGTCGACTTCGGCCCGAACTACGACGGGCAGGAGACCGAGCCGGACGTCCTTCCCGCCGCGTTCCCGAACCTGTTGGTCAACGGGGCGGCGGGAATCGCGGTCGGCATGGCCACGAACATGCCGCCGCACAACCTCGGCGAGGTGGTGGCCGCCGCGCGGCACCTGATCAGGAAGCCTGACGCCACGCTTGAGGAACTGATCCGGATCGTGCCGGGTCCGGACCTGCCGACCGGCGGCCGGATCGTCGGGCTCGACGGCGTGCGCGACGCCTACGAGAACGGGCGCGGGGTGTTCCGGATAAGGGCCACCGCGCACGTCGAGACGCTGCCGAACCGGCGCAAGAGCCTGGTGGTGACCGAGCTGCCGTTCAACGTCGGCCCGGAGCGGGTGATCGCGAAGGTCAAGGAGCTGGTGCAGAGCAAGAAGCTGCTCGGCATCTCCGACCTGAAGGACCTGACCGACCGCGCCAACGGGCTGCGGCTGGTCATCGAGGTGAAGAACGGCTTCAACCCGGAGGCGATCCTCGAACAGCTCTACAAGCTGACTCCGCTGGAAGAGTCCTTCGGCATCAACAACGTGGCGCTGGTGGACGGGCAGCCGCTGACGCTGGGCCTGAAGGAGATGCTTGAGGTCTACCTCGACCACCGCTTCGAGGTGGTGCGGCGGCGCAGCGAGTTCCGGCGCACGAAGCGGGCCGACCGGATGCACCTGGTGGACGGCCTGCTGATCGCGCTGCTCAACATCGACGCGGTGATCCAGACGATCCGCACCTCGGAGAACGCCGCGAACGCGCGCGAGCGGCTGATGGCGCAGTTCGAGCTGACGGAGGTTCAGGCGAACTACATTCTGGACACCCCGCTGCGCCGGCTCACCCGCTTCGACCGGCTGGAGCTGGAGACCGAGAAGGAGAAGCTGGCCCGGGAGATCGCCGAGCTGACCGAGATCCTGGAGTCGGACGCGCTGCTGCGCAGGACCGTCTCGGACGAGTTGGCGAAGGTGGCAAAGGATTTCGCCACGCCGCGGCGCACCACGCTGCTGGAGGCCGCCGACGCGCCGCTCACCGCCGCGGTGCCGCTGGAGGTCGAGGACGCGCCGTGCCGGGTGCTGCTCTCCTCGACCGGGCTGCTGGCGCGGGTCGCCGGCGGCTC